>JALYSS010000196.1 GCA_030854685.1 Pseudomonadota bacterium
GTTCCAGGTGCGAGTTCCAGGCCGATGATCCGGTCGCGCAGATAATCGACGACCTGTGGCGCGGCGTGGCGCGACCGGTCAAGCTGCGGCAGGCGCGGCGACTCGGCGGCCCGTGAACCCGGCGGGACCTGCATTGCGCGTGACGGGCGGGACGATTCCAACGTTTTTCCTCGTTTCGACTTATTGACAGGCTAATATATTAGTGTTTTACTTGCAACCATTGCGCGAGGAATGCCCGCGTCGATCGCTCGCAAGTGCGTCCGCAAGCGATGCCAGGCCGGCTCCTTTCGTCCATCCGGATTGTCCGTTCCATTTGAGGCTGGCTGCGCCGTGGCCGCATCAAGGAGATAGCGTGAACCGTTTGCAAAGGCTTCTTTCGCTCGGCGTCGCATGCGCCGGTCTGCTGGTTTGTTCCATGTCGGCGGGCGCCCAGCAAAAATCCGAAATTTCGATCACCCGTCAGCCGGGCATTCTCTATCTTCCTTCGCACGTGATGGAAAAGCAGCGCCTGATCGAGAAAGAGGCGGCGAAGCTCGGCATCCCGGACCTCAAGGTCACATGGGCGAATTTGAACGGCGGCGGGGCGCAAACCGACGCGCTGCTGTCGGGCAGTGTCGACGTCGTCAATACGGGCGTCGGCAACCTCCTGTTGCTGTGGGATCGCACCAAGGGTGGCGTGAAGGGCATCGTGGCCAATTCGGCGCTGCCGCTGACGCTGATCACGCGCAATCCGAACATCAAGACGCTGAACGATTACACGGCGACCGACAAGATCGCTGTGCCCACGATCAAGGTTTCGACGCAGGCGATCCTGCTGCAGATGGCGAGCGAGAAGACGTTCGGTGCCGACCAGACGACCAGACTCGACGCGAATACGGTGCAGCTCGGCCATCCGGACGCGGCGATCGCGATGTCCAATCCGCAAAGCGAGATCACGAGCCATTTTGCCGCACCGCCGTATTCGTATTTCGAGCTCAAGCACGTGAAGGGTGCGCATACGGTGCTGAGTTCGCCGGATATCATCGGCGGCCCGCTGACGCAGTCGCAATTCTTCACGACGACGAAATTCGCCGAAGCCAACCCCAAGGTCATTGCCGCGATCAAGGCGGCGACGTTCGATGCGATCGCCTTCATCAAGAGCGACACGCCCGCCGCGGTCGACATCTACCGCGAGATCACGCACGACAAGATGAGCCCCGCGGATATCCTGGACATGCTCAAGCAGCCCGGGATGATGGACTGGATCGCCGCGCCGCAGGGCACGATGAAATTCGCCGCGCATATGTACAAGGTCGGCACGTTGAAGACCATGCCCCACGTGTGGACCGACTACTACCTGCCGATCACGGCGGACCTTCCCGGCAATTGACCCGTCGCGCGGGTCGTGGTGACGCATTGGCGCACCGTCGACCGGCGCTGATGCCGTGTCGCATGCGATGACGCATAAAAAAACCTGGGAAGACTTGCGCAGCACGCGCTGGTTCGCCGACGACAGCCTGCGCGCGTTCGGGCATCGCTCACGGATGATGCAGATGGGCTACGACGCGAAGGACTGGTCGCGCCGCCCGATCATCGCGATCGTCAACACGTGGTCGGATCTCAATCCTTGCCACGCGCACTTCAGGGAACGCGTCGTCGACATCAAGCGCGGTGTTTCGCAGGCCGGCGGCCTGCCGATGGAGCTCCCGGCGCTCTCGCTCTCCGAGAGCTTCGTCAAGCCGACGACGATGCTCTATCGCAACCTGCTGGCAATGGAAACCGAGGAATTGCTGCGCAGCCACCCTGTGGACGGCGCGGTGCTGCTCGGCGGCTGCGACAAGACCACGCCGGGGCTCATCATGGGCGCGATCAGCGCCGGATTGCCGGCGATCTACGCGCCTGCGGGACCGATGCTGCGCGGGAACTGGAAAGGCAAGCGCCTGGGCTCCGGCTCCGATGCCTGGAAATACTGGGATGAGCGCCGCGCGGGCAACTTGTCGGACGACGAGTGGACCGCGATCGAGGGTGGCATTGCGCGCAGTTACGGCACCTGCATGACCATGGGAACCGCCAGCACGATGACCGCGATTGCGGAGGCGATCGGCATGACGCTGCCGGGTGCGTCTTCGATTCCGGCAGCCGATTCGAATCACGTCAGGATGGTCGCCGAATGCGGGCGGCGCATCGTCGACATGGTGTGGGAAGACCTGACACCCGCACGGATCCTGCAGCGCAGCGCGTTCGAAAATGCGATAGCCGTCGCGATGTCGATGGGCTGCTCGACCAACGCGATCATCCACCTGATCGCCATGGCGCGTCGCGCGGGAGTCGACCTGACGCTGGACGACTTCGAGGCGGCCAGCCGCACCGTGCCGGTCATCGCGAACATCCGGCCGAGCGGCGACAAGTACCTGATGGAAGATTTCTATTACGCGGGCGGCATAACGGCGCTGATGAACCGGATTGGCGACCACCTGGACCTGTCGGCACTCACGGTGAACGGGCAAACGCTGGGCGCGAATGTCGCAGCTGCGACCGTGTACGACGACGACGTCATCCGGTCGTTCGACAAGCCGGTGTATCGCGAAGGCGCGCTCGCCGTGCTGAAGGGCAACCTGGCCCCGAACGGCTGCGTGATCAAGCCCAGCGCGTGCGAGCCGCGCCTTCTGCAGCACACCGGACCGGCGCTGGTGTTCGACGACTACCCGTCGCTGAAAGCCGCCGTCGAGCGCGACGATCTCGACGTGACGGCCGATCACATCCTCATCCTGCGCAACGCCGGACCGCTCGGCGGGCCCGGCATGCCGGAGTGGGGCATGCTGCCGATCCCCGCGAAGCTCCTGAAGCAAGGCGTGCGCGACATGCTGCGTCTGTCCGATGCGCGCATGAGCGGGACGAGCTACGGCGGGTGCATCCTGCACGTGGCACCCGAAGCGTACGTCGGCGGTCCGCTCGCGCTGGTTCGCGATGGCGACCTGATCAGCGTCGATGTCCCGAAACGCTCGATCCGGCTCGAAGTCAGCGACGATGAGCTCGCCCGGCGCAAGGCGGCGTGGGTGCAACCCAAGCCGCGCTTCGAACGGGGGTACGGCTGGATGTTCTCGAGGCACATCGGGCAAGCCGATAAGGGTTGCGACTTCGATTTTCTGGAAACCAGCTTCGGAGCGCCGGTGGGCGAGCCCGATATTTTCTGAACATGGAGCGACGGATGAGTGGTTTACGCGAAAGCACGCGCTCCAAGCTGAAGACGGTCAGCACGGCGACGCTCACGACGGCGCTGTTCAAGCGCGGTTTGCGCAACCAGTTCGTGCAGGACGTGCGGCCGTTGAACCCGGACGCGGGCCCGATGGTGGGCGAAGCCTACACGCTGCGCTACATTCCGGCGCGCGAGGACCTGAATCCGATCACGGTTTTCCGCGATCGCGCGCACCCGCAACGCAAAGCGGTCGAGGAGTGTCCGCCCGGTGCCGTGCTCGTCATCGACAGCCGCAAGGATGCGCGCGCCGCGTCGGCGGGATCGATCCTCGTCGCGCGCCTGATGAAGCGTGGTGTGGCGGGTGTCGTGACCGACGGCGGCTTCCGCGATTCGCCGGGGATCGCCAGGCTCGCGATCCCCGCCTATCATCATCGACCCGCGGCGCCGACGAATCTTACGGTTCACCAGGCGCTCGACATCAACGTGCCGATCGGTTGCGGCGATGCGCCGGTGTTTCCGGGCGACGTCGTCGTCGGCGATGCAGAAGGCGTCGTCGTCATTCCCGCGCATCTCGCGGACGAAATTGCCGACGAGGCCGTCGAAATGACGGCGTTCGAGGATTTCGTGACGGAGGAAGTACTGAAAGGCCGCTCGATCCTCGGGCTTTATCCCCCGACCGACGAGCAGGCGACGCGCGACTTTGCCGACTGGCGCGCCGCGCGCGGTCGCTGAAGCGGGTCGGATCGTGCGCGTAACATGAGCACTACGCGCACCGCCTCAAGGAGCAGCAATGGAAGCAGCGGGTAATTTCATCGCTGGTGAATGGCTGGTAGCGACGCAGGCCGCGGAGAACATCAATCCGTCCAACACCGCCGACGTCGTCGGCCTGTTCGCGCGCGCGGACGCGAAGGCCACCGGACATGCGATCGAGGCTGCGAAGCAGGCATTTCCCGCGTGGTCGCGCAGCGGAATCCAGCAACGTCACGATATCCTGAAGCGGGTCGGCGACGAGATTCTCGCGCGCAAGGATGAACTCGGCCGTTTGCTCGCGCGCGAAGAGGGCAAAACGCTCGCCGAGGGTGTGGGCGAGGCGGCGCGCGCCGGCCAGATCTTCCTGTTCTTCGCCGCGGAATGCGTGCGTCTCGCCGGCGAGAAGATCGCCTCGGTGCGTCCGAACATCGACATCGAGGTCACGCGCGAGCCGCTCGGTGTCGTCGGACTCATCACGCCGTGGAATTTCCCGATCGCTATTCCCGCATGGAAGATCGCGCCCGCGCTCGCCTACGGCAATTGCGTCGTGTTCAAGCCGGCCGATCTCGTCCCCGGTACCGCGCACGCGCTGTCGAAGATCATCGCGGGATCCGGTATTCCGCCCGGTGTCTTCAATCTCGTCATGGGACGCGGGTCCGTCGCCGGCAAAGCGCTGCTCGAACACCCGGATGTCGCGGCGATCTCATTTACCGGCTCGGTGGCGACGGGGCGCAGCATCGCCGCCGATTGCGTCGCCGGCATGAAGAAATTCCAGCTCGAGATGGGCGGCAAGAATCCGCTCGTCGTGCTCGACGATGCCGACCTCGGCGTCGCGGTCGAGTGCGCGGCCAACGGTGCGTTCTTTTCCACCGGCCAACGGTGCACGGCGTCGTCGCGACTCATCGTCACCGAAGGCATCCACGACCGGTTCGTACAGGCGCTGACCGAGCGGATGAAAGCGCTGGTGATCGGCGACGCGCTCACGCCCGGTACGCAGATCGGGCCGGCCGTCGACCAGTCACAGCTCGAGCAGGACCTTCGCTACGTCGAGATCGGAAAGCAGGAAGGCGCCAGGCTGGTCGCCGGCGGCGATCGGCTCAAGCGCGCCGCGCCCGGGTTCTATTTGGCGCCGGCGCTCTTCACGGACGTGCGCAACGACATGCGCATCGCACGCGAGGAGATTTTCGGGCCGGTCGCGGCCGTCCTTCGCGTCAAGGATTACGAAACCGCGCTCGCGATTGCCAACGACACGCCGTTCGGGCTCTGCGCCGGCATCTGCACGACGAGCCTCGCGCACGCGACGCATTTCAAGCGCGATGCGGAGGCCGGCATGGTGATGGTGAACCTGCCGACCGCCGGCGTCGACTATCACGTGCCGTTCGGCGGCCGCAAGGGATCGAGCTACGGCTCGCGGGAGCAGGGTCGCTACGCGGCCGAGTTCTACACGACGGTCAAGACCGCGTACACGCTCGCCTGACCATCAGCGGAGCACGCGTGTGCGGACCGATGAGGGTTGGCGAGACGATGGACATTCTGGAGACGGCCTTCGCGCGGATTCGCGGGCGAGGACTCAAGGTGGTCTTTCCCGAGGGGAACGACGACCGGATCAGGGCCGCGGCGCGGCGCCTGCGTGAGGAAGGACTGGCCGAGCCGATCGTGCTCGGGGATCCTCGAACCTACGATCGTGTCCATCACTATGCCGCGATCTACGTGCAAGGGCGACCGGACACCAATCCCGGTATCGCGTACCGCCTCGCCGCGAAGCCGTTGTTCCACGCCGGGCTGATGGTCAAGGCGGGCGACGCCGATGCGATGATCGCCGGCGTCGCAAATCCGACCGCGCGCGTGATCGAGGCAGGGATGATGACGATCGGCCTGGCAACGGGCATCGCGACGCCATCGAGCTTTTTTTTGATGACGTGGCCCGGGCGCACGCTGATCTACGCCGATTGCGCGGTGAACGCGCAGCCTTCCGCGGATGTCCTTGCCGATATTGCGCTTGCTTCGGCAGAAAGCTGTCGGCGGCTGCTGAACGAGGCGCCGCGCGTGGCGATGCTGTCATTTTCGACCAAGGGCAGCGCCCGGCATGCCGACGTCGACAAGGTCATCCAGGCGCTTGCGATCGCGCACGAGCGCGAGCCGGCGCTTGCCATCGACGGCGAATTGCAGGCCGATGCTGCGCTCGTCCCCGCCGTGGCCGCGAAGAAGCTGAAGGATCCGGGACCGGTCGCGGGCCGCGCGAACGTGCTCGTATTCCCCGACCTGAACTCGGGCAACATCGCCTACAAGCTCACGCAGTACCTCGGCGGTGCGCAGGCGATCGGACCGGTGCTGCAGGGATTCGCGCGGCCAATCAGCGATCTTTCGCGCGGGGCGAGCGTCGACGACATCGTCGCCACGACGGCGATCGTGCTCGCCGGG
>JALYSS010000190.1 GCA_030854685.1 Pseudomonadota bacterium
GGTCGGCGTCCTCCAGGAGGTCATCCGCGTGCTCAAGCCCGACGGGATCGCGAAGATCGACGCCGACGAGGTGCGACCGGGACTGCCGCCGGAGTATGGGCGCCTGGTCGAGATCTGGGAGGACGGAAAGCTTGTGCCCTTCGGCGATTACCTGCGGCGCTTCGGCATGGGGCTCGTCCCGGCGCCGGAGGGCCAATACCTGCGCATCGGGAAGGCGGAGCGGTTCGGCGAGGACCTGACGCCGGTTTGCGAGATCGATCTAAGCCGCTTGCACGGCCATTGGGACGGGATCAAATGCATCTATCGGTGCGCAACCTGATTGCTGTTCTGTCCGGCCTGTAGGACACACGTTGGCACGCCCGAGCGCTTGTGTCGGTTCGGCAACAACTACAGCGATCTTGGTCGTCGCGCGCAACGAAGAAAGCTTGCATCCTTCGCGGCGATTGGCGTAGCATGCCGTTGTCATAACGCGGAAACACTTAACGCGAGTCTGTAAAGGGCAAACCCGGCGAAAGCCGGGGGCGCAAAGTCACCGGTCTAAGGGACCCTGGGTCCTACGACAGCGGGATTGCCGGACTGAAGCAGATGGATGGCTGCGGCTTCACCGCAACACGATCTGCACGCAGTACGCGCACGGCGTCACGCATTCGGGCGCAATCGTCCGAATCAGCCGCTTTATGCGCACCGTCGATTCGCTCCGTAGCCCTAGCCTCCCATCGAGGCAATCACGGAGCGCATCGACATGAAGCTGCCACTCAAGCCATCCCCCCGCATCCTTGCCGCCGGTCCTGGCGTGGCGCGACCGACTCGACGTTCGATTCCGGATCGGGTCCGCGCCAACGCGATGGTGATGGGTTTCGGGTTGCTACTCGGCGCGCCCACATTCGCAGCCGGCCCACTTCCCATGCTGCTGAGTGTGCCGGCGGCTTCGAACCAAGCGATGACAAAGGCGCAGAACCTGGACCGCACGGTCAAGCGGGAGCGGCGCGTTTCGGTCGATTCCCGATATCTGGACCCGCAGTCCGCGAACACGGCGAAGGAAGTCGGGATCGAGCTTTTCGACGGGGAGGTCATAACCGTCGAGTTGCAACGGATCGAACAGCGCGGACCGCGCAATTACACGTGGCACGGACGGGTCGAGGGATACGACAACAGCAGCGCAATCCTGAGCGTCGTCGACGGGCAAATCGACGGAACCATCGTCGTCCTCGACAGCGGCCTGCGTAGCGGGAGAATGTTTCAGATTCGCTCCGGTCCCGATGGGACGCAGTCGCTGCGGCAGGTGAACCAGGACGCATTCCCGCCGGATCATCCTCCCGGCGGCGAGGCCGCTCGCATTGCGCCTCGCCAGATCAAGGGGCAAACCGAAACGGGCAGCAGCCTAGCGCCCGACGCGCAGAAGAGTCTGGCGCAGGCAGACAGCGCGGCTTTTGTCGATGTCATGGTGGTCTACAGCAACCAGACCGCCGCGGCTGCGGGTACCGCCATCGGTGCGCAGATTCAACAGGCCGTCGACACCGCGAACACGGCGTACGCCAACAGCGGAGTCACGACGCGGCTTCGCCTCGTGCACTACGAGCAAGCGAACTATGACGAGAGCGGTGATTTCAACACCGATCTCAACCGACTGACCTCCGGAAGCGATGGCTACATGGACAATGTCGCCACGCTGCGCAACACCTACGGCGCGGACCTGGTGAGTCTGTTCGTCGAAAACAGCCAGTACTGCGGACTCGCGTGGGTGGGACCTAACGCGAGCTATGCATTCAGCGTGATCAATCGCGGATGCGCGTCAGGCAATTACAGCTTTGCGCATGAGTTGGGTCATAACTTCGGTGCGCTCCACGATCCCTATGTCGACCCGAGCACCAGCCCGTACGCCTATGGTCATGGCCTGGTCGATCCCGCGGGTGGCTGGCGAACGGTGATGGCCTACAACAACGCGTGCGCGGCCGCCGGTACCAGTTGCATCCGGATTCCGTACTTTTCGAATGCGAGCATGACGTATGGCAGTCCGGCCGACCCGCTCGGAACTTCGTCCACGTCCGACGTCGCGCGGGTTGTGAACCAGAACGCGTACACGGTCGCCAACTTCCGCGCTTCGGTCGTCGGCGGTGGCTGCAGCTACGCGCTGTCGCCGTCGTCGGCGAGCACCGGTGCGAATGCGGTGAGCGCATCGGTTGCCGTTTCTTCTGGAACCGGATGCGCGTGGAATACCGCGAGCAACGCTGCGTGGCTGTCGGTCGGGGCAGGATCCGGCGCCAGCGGCAGCGCCAATCTCGATTACGTCGTTGCCGCCAATGCCGGGCCGGTGCGCACCGGTACTATCTCGGTCGGCGGGCAGGCATTTACCGTCACCCAGGCGAGCGGCTGCACGTACGCAATCAGCCCGACGAGCGCGACCGTTGCGGCGAGCGGAGGCACGGCGACGCTGAGCGTAACGTCCGGCGCGGCGTGCACCTGGAATGCGAGCAGCAGCGCGAGCTGGTTAACCCTGTCGAACGCCGGCGGCAGCGGCAGCGCTTCGATGACCTACACGGCCGCGGCGAACAGCGGGTCGATGCGTAATGCGAATATGACGGTCAACGGCGCGACATTCATCGTCACACAAGCGGCCGCTGCGATCGCGCCTCCGCCGCCGCCGCCGGCCGGCGTCGCGAGCCTCAGCTCGACGTCGATGAGTTTCGGCATGGTCCGAGTCGGCAGATCGAGCGGTGCCAAGTCCGTAACGCTCACGAACAGCGCCGGCGGTCCCCTGACGATAAGCGCGCTAACCGCGCGCGGTGCGAATCCCGGTGACTTCGTACGCAGCGGATCGTGTGCGGTCGGGTCGTCGCTTGCCGCCGGCCAGAGCTGCACACTGGCGTATGTGTTCAGGCCGCTTGCGGCGGGAGCACGCGCCGCAACGCTCGTCGTGACCACGGATTCGGGAACTATCTCGTTGAATCTCAGCGGTCGGGGCCGCTAGAGCCTGATGCGAGAAGGGCGGCCCAAGCCGCCCTTCATTCCCGCAGAACACGCTATCAGCGGCGACGGCGAGCCTTGGTTCGTTGCGAGGCAGCAAGGGCGAGTAACGCAGAACCTATAAGCAGCAGGGTCGCCGGCTCGGGGACGGTCGGAGGCGGTAGGTCCCCGCTGGGCGGCGGGCTTGTGTTCGTTAGAAACAAGTCAAGGTGTGACGAGCCGAGGTCGCTGTTACCCGGCTTATTCATCGCCTCTATGGCAATCACGCCGGATCCTGACAGAGGATTCGACGAGAGCGTCACGTTTTGAAAAAGGTAGAACGCGTCGTTGTTTCCGCCGTTCCATTGTAAAGCAAAGTCCACGTTACGTGGAAGATTCGGCGCCGCAGGGCCGTTCGTATCACTCCACGATAGCGTGAAATGAGAAAATGTGTTCGTGCCGCTGCCGGTATCCGATCCGGGTGCCAACGTATACGAGATATTGTCAACAGTCACGCTATCACTACTGTTTACGTCCGCCTTGACGCCGTTGACAAAATCTTCCCACCGGAGACCATTGACGAAGGCAAGGTTGTTGGCGACACTGGAATTTCCGGTGTCCGTCAGGCCGTAGCAATCGGTTGGCGAGTAGTTCGTCGAGCCAATCGTAAACGTTACGTCCGTCAGCGCAAGACTGGTCGTTAACGGGGCCGGCGCAACGCAGTAGCCTACGGTCGCTGTGACGGGGGCGGCAAATGCGGCCATGGCAATCGCTCCGAGAAAAGCTACCCCGGCGCTATATCGGACGCGGTTCAACATTCAGCTCACCTCGCATCATTGGTTTTGCTACGTGCCGAAGAGAGCAATGTTCGCACCTAGATTATGATTCGTTATTAATCAATGACATGTTTGCGAGTTAACATTCCAGGTGTAAAGAATTCCGACAAATCCGGGCGAACCACATGAGATAACGATTTGGTTTAGCCGAGCGAATGTTCAACGACTTTCGACGCAATGAGCGCGTCGATGGTGGCATCGTCGTACCCGTACTCGCGCAGTAGTTCCCGGGTATGTTCACCCAGCATCGGCGCCGGCCTCGTCACGCGCGTGGGCGTCGCCGAGAAGTGGATCGGGCAGCCGAGCGTCCGCGTGACCCCCGCCTTCGGATGCGTGACTTCGACGACCATGTCACGCGCAAGCGTCTGCGGATGCTCGAGCGCTTCGCCGATCGTGTGCACCGGCCCGACCGGGACGCCGGCCGAGTCGAAGGCCGCGATCCATTCCGCCTTGGTGCGCGTGGCGAGCACCGCGTTCATCGCGTCGGTCAGCGCGGACAGGTTTGCCATCCGGGCGGAATTGGTGGCGAAACGCGGGTCGTCGCGCCACTCCGGATGACCGAGCACGTCCGCGATCCGCTCCCAGTTCGCCTGGTTTGCGCCGCCGATCGTGATCCACCCGTCGCGCGCGGCAAACGCCTGGTAGGGTGCGGTCAGCAAATGCGCCGAACCGGTTGGACCCGGCGATTTTCCGGTCGCGAAGTAGATGGCCGCATGCCAGTACGTCTGCTGCAGCGCGGCTTCCATCAACGACGTATCGACGACCTGCCCCTCGCCGGTCTTCAGCTTGTGCGCATAGGCTGCCAGGATGCCGGCGGCGGCCAGAATGCCGGCGTTGATGTCGGCGACGGAATTACCCGTCTTCACCGGAGGACCTCCGGGCTCGCCGGTGATCGACATCAGCCCGGCGAAACCTTGCGCGATGAGGTCGAAGCCGCCCTTGTCGGCGTCGGGCCCATTGCGGCCGTAGCCTGAAATCGCGCAGTAGATCAGGCCCGGGTTGGCAGCGGCCAGCACGTCATAGCCGAGCCCGAGCTTCTCCAGGGTTCCTCGGCGGAAGTTCTCCGTCAGCACGTCGGCATCGCGCACCATCCGCAGCAGCACGTCGCGGCCCGCCGCGAGCTTGAGGTTGAGCGCGATCCCGCGCTTGTTGCGGTTCAGCATCATGAACGGCGCCGAGACGCCGTTCACGAGCGGCTCGCGGTAGCCGCGCGCATCGTCGCCGCCGGGGAGCTTCTCGACCTTGATCACGTCGGCACCCATGTCGGCGAGCAGCATGCCGCAGGTCGGCCCGGCCATGATCTGCGCGAGCTCGAGAACGCGCATGCCTCGCAAAGGACCGGAATGCGGCGCTGCCCCCGACGGTTCCCGCTCCAGCGCTGCGTCCATCGCCGCTTCGCTCGACGTCATCGACCGTTGAACTCGGGTTTGCGCTTGGCGAGAAACGCCGCGTAGCCGATGCGGAAATCCTCGGTGTCGAAGCAATCGAAGCATCCGTCCGCTTCGGCCTGCGAGATCGGCGCGGGATCAGCGAGGCGGCGCACCGCCTGCTTGTGCCAGCGGGCGGCGAGCGGTGCGCCTTCGGCAATGCGCGCCGCGGTGGCAGCCGCTTCGACGGCGACCTGGTCGTCCGCGACGACACGCGTCACGAGTCCCTTTTCCTTCGCCTCGGCGGCGCCGAAGATGCGGCCTTCGAGCAGGATCTCCAGCGCAACGCAGGAACCGACGAGCCGCACGAGCGGCGCCATCTCGGGGTACGCCATGACGAGACCGAGATTCTTGACCGGCGCACCGAAACGACTCGATTCACCGCAGATGCGCAGGTCGCACAACGCCGCGATCTCGAGTCCGCCGCCAACGCAGATACCATGGATCTGCGCCACGAGCGGGATCGGACACGCATCGAGCGCGTGCGCGGCTGCGTGCATCGTCGCGCCATATTCGCGCCCCTGCGTCTTGTTCGAACGCTCGCGGGCGAATTCGCCGATGTCGTTGCCCGGCGAGAATGCGCGCTCGCCCGCGCCACGAACGACGATGCAGCGCAGGCCGCTTTCGCCTGACAATTCGCGAACGGCCTCGCCGAGACCTGTCCACATCGCTTTCGTGAGCGCGTTGAGCTTCGCCGGCCGGTTCAACGTCACTGTCGCGACGGAACCGTCGCGGGTCACCAGGAGGGTGTCGTTGTGCGTGGTTGGCGTCATCGATAGAAGAGGTGGACCAGACCCAGTCCGGTGATCGGCACGTACGTTACCAGCAGCAGCACGGCGACGAGCACGGCGATGAACCAGACGTTGACGCGCGTCACCTCCCAGATCGACGCCTTCGCGATCGCGCTCGCGACCATCAGCACGCTGGCGACGGGCGGCGTCTGCTGGCCGATGCCGAGATTGACGGTGACGATCAATCCGAAATGCACCGGGTCGATGCCGACGGCCTTGACAAGCGGCATCACGACCGGCACAACGAGGATAATCGCCGCTGCGGAGTGCAGGAACATGCCGAGAAGCAGGAACAGCACGTTCAGGAGTGCGAGCACGAGGTACTTGTTCTGCGTGAAGTCTGACACCGCCTGCGCCAGATGCTGTGGCGCCTGCACTTCGGAGAGGTAGGTGCCGAGCAGCGCACTCGTCGCGACGAGCAGCATGACCACGGCAGTCTGCACGCCGCCTTCGATGATCGCGCGCTTCAACTCCGCGAGATCGAGCTCGCGATAGATGACGAGTCCGACGAAAAGCGACGCGACGACCGCCAGCGCCGCGCCCTCGGTCGCCGTGACGACGCCGCCGAAGATGCCGCCCAGGATGATGATCGGCAGCAGGAACGCCCACAGCGCGTCTCGCGCCGTCTGCCCCACCCGCCGCCACGAAAAAGCCGCCTCGCGTGGCAGGTCGTAGCGCCGCGCCATCCAGTACGCCATCGCCATCAGTCCGAAGCCGCCGATGACGCCGGGGACGATTCCGGCGACGAACATTTGCACGACGGACGTTTCCGCCATCACCGCGTAGAGGATCATCGGGATCGATGGCGGAATGATGACGGCGAGCGTGGCGGCGGAGGACATTACCGCGGCGGCGAGCGGGGCCGGATAACCTCTCGCCTTCATCCCGGGAATCAGGATCGAGCCGAGCGCTGCCACGTCGGCCACCGCCGAGCCCGAGATCTCCGCGAAGAACAGCGACGCGCCGATCGACACGTGCGCGAGCCCGCCACGGATCCAGCCGAACAGCGACGTGGCGAATGCGATCAGGCGCCGGGAAATACCCGACGCGTTCATGATCGAGCCGGCGAGGATGAAGAGCGGTATCGCAAGCAGCGGGAAGCTCGTCGCGCCGTTGTAGGTGACGATGACGAGATTGGGGAGGACGCCGATGCCGTGCGTCGACACCATCGCGACCAGCGCGACGATGCCGAGCGACACGGCGATCGGCACGTTGATCAGCACGAGTGCCAGCACCGCCACGAACAGCAGCAGCATCGTCACGCGAGGCGGACTCCGGCGCGCAATGTCGCTACTCCGCCAGCGACAGGCCGGCGGCGGGCGGCTGTCGGTGACGGATGAGCTCGGCGAGCTGCAACAGCTCGGCGATCACGATCAGCACCGACGAGATCGGGATGACCGACTGCACGACATTCATCGGCACCGGCACGCTGACGAGCTCGTCGGTTGCGAGCACGGGCATGATCGCCAGGCCGACACCGCCGAGCAGCACGAAGAACGCGATGACGAGCAACTGCGCGATGATGTTGACGATGCGCCGCGCCGGCCACGGCATCGCATCGACGAGCTCCGGGCAGCCGATGTGCGCGCGCTTGACCGATGCGAGCGCCGCGCCGTAGAAGGTGAGCCACGCGAGCAGTACGGACGCGATCTCGTCGTACCAGATCAGCGATTGGCCGATCGCGCGAAACACGACTCCGAGCGTCACCTCGAGAAACAGCACGATCATCAGCGCCGACACGACCCATTCGAGGAAGTGACCGTAACCGTCGCGAAACCTGCCGATCGCGTCGCTGCTATGAATGTCAGCAGTCATCGGTCAGCGCGCGGCCTGATGAGCATCGATCACTTCCGCAGGGCGTTCGCGCGGTCGATCGCGTCCTTCGCGCCGGGGACTTCCTTGCTGAACTCCTCGTAGATCGGCTTGCTCGCCGTGACGAACGCGTCCTTGTCCACTTCGTTGACCTGCATACCGGCCTGCTTGAGCTTGCCGAGCAGTTCCTCGTCGTCGTGCGCGGCGACCTGGTAGACGAACGCCTGCGTTTCCTTCGCCGTGTCCTCGAGGACCTTGCGAACGTCCGCGGGCAGCGTTTCCCAATGCTTTGTGCCCACCGTGAGGTACGCCGGCGTGTAGACGTGGCCGGACATCGACAGATACTTCTGCACCTCCTGCAATTTGGCCGAATAGATCTGCGTGAGCGGATTCTCCTCGCCGTCCATCACGCCGGTCTGCAGCGCGGTGAAAAGCTCGGAGAACTTCATCGGGCTCGGATTGGCGCCGTACGCCTTGAACATCCTGACGCGCCACTTGCCCTCGGGCACGCGCAGCTTGATCCCTTCGAGATCGGCGGGGACCTTGATCGGCCGCTTGTTGTTCGTGATCTGCCGAAAACCGTTTTCCCACAGCGCGAGCACCTCGAGTCCCTTCTTCTCGATCGCGGGCTCGATTGTCGGCCAGAAGATTGCCTTCTCGATGCGGCCCATGTGCGCACGATCCTTGACGATATACGGCATCTCGAAAAGGCCGGCGATGTCGACTTCGGAGCTCATCACCGTCGACGGCAGCGCCATGTCGAGCGTACCTAGCTTGAGCTTCTGGATCATCTCCTTGTCGCCGCCCAACTGGCTCGACCCGTACACGATCACCTTCGCCTTGCCGGCGAGCTTCGCGTTCGCGCGTTTCGCGAATTCGTCCGCGCTTTTCTGGAACAGCGAACCCGGCTCGCCGACGTGCCCGAGCTTGACTTCGATCTGCGCGGCGGCAGGTGCGGCGACGAGGCCTGCGCAGGCGCCGACGATGATGGCAATCGCGGCTCGACGTGTCGCACGCAACGAGGCCGAGATGTGACGGTTCATGAGCTTCTCCTCCAGGGTATTGGCAACGGCCGAACGCCTTCGTCGGAGCCTCGTTCGGAGACACGCCGACGGGACGCCCGCAAGAGAAGGACGTCGGCGATCGAGCGTGGAGTCGATCGGGACGGCGCATCCAACACGCAGCGTGCCGGACCGGTCGATAAAAACGAGGCGCCTCGCGGCTTTGCCGGGATACTACACAATGTTTCCGTCCGATCACAAGGGCGAATCGCATCTCCTGCTTCTATAATCCGGGGTCGGCGGCATCGTTCGCCTCGGACCGCGAAAGAGGAACAGGGCGAACCGCGTGACCTCGACCGATGTACAACCGCTGGTGTTTCATCCGCGCGGCGACGACGCGCACTGGCGGCGGCTGCGCGGTGCGATCAAGGGCGCATTGCTGACGGATGCCGCGTCGCGGGGGCGATATGCGACGGACGCTTCGATCTACCAGGTCGAGCCTCTCGCCGTGCTGGTGCCGGAAAGCGACGACGACGTGCGCGCCGCGATGGAGGTGTGCGCCGAGTTGCGCATGCCGATCCTGCCGCGCGGCGCGGGCAGCTCGCAGTGCGGGCAAACCGTCGGCGAGGCGCTCGTCATCGACCACAGCAAGCACCTTACTCGCGTCGTTGCGTTCGACCCGGACGCGCAGACGGTTACCGTCGAGCCGGGCATCGTGCTCGACGAGCTCAACGCATGGCTGCGCCGGCACGGGCTGTGGTTCCCCGTCGACGTCAGCACGTCCGCGCAATGCACGCTCGGCGGCATGGCGGGCAACAATTCGTGCGGCTCGCGCTCGCTCGCGTACGGCAACATGGTGCACAACGTCGTCGCGCTCGACGCCCGGCTTTCCGACGGCACCGAAGCGCGGTTCGGTCCCGAGCACGCGATGCGCGACGCATCGCCGCGCGTGCGCGATCTGGTCGGGTCGTTGCGCGAGCTCGGATCGCGCGAAAGCGATGAAATCGAACGCGTCGTTCCGAAGGTGATGCGGCGCGTCGGGGGCTACAACGCCGACATCTTCCATCC
>JALYSS010000193.1 GCA_030854685.1 Pseudomonadota bacterium
GCGCCATCGCGCGCCTCGAGCGCCGCGATCATCGCCTCGTGCTCGGCGACGGCTCCCGCCCATTTGTCCGGCTCTTCGTTGCCGATGAAGCGGATGCGCTTCAGCCGTGCCTGAATCACCTGATGCAGCGATGCGAGCAACGCGTTGCCCGATAGCTGCGCAAGCGCGGCGTGGATCGCCTGATTGCGCCAGTAGTATTCCAGCCGGTTCCCTGTCCGGTAGAAGCCCATCATCTCGTCGTGCGTGCGCCGCAGCGCGGCGATCCCGTCGTCGGTGGCATGTCGGCATGCGAGCTGACCCGCCAACGTTTCGAGCGCCACGAGCACGTCGAGCATCTCCCGCACATCCTTTCGCGTCAGTTTCCTGACGACGGCACCGCGGCCCGGCACGAGCTCGATCAGCCCTTCGCTCGCCAGCACCTTGAGCGCTTCGCGAAGCGGCGTACGCGACACGCCCAGCGCCTTGCCCAGCTGACCCTCGTGGATACGCATCTCCGCCGGCAGCTGCCCCTCGACGATCAGCGTTCGCACGCGGTCGACGAGTTCGTCGTGGAGCGTGCGCCGGTTGAGTGGCGCGATCAGCGTGGCGGCGGTGCCGGCGATTTCGTCCGGCATCGAACTCATGGGTCGTTTGCGCGGGGAAACCGCGGTCGACTTGACGGGTGAACGGGTTGCTGTCAAAGTGAACCCCCTTGCATGCTGCATACAGCATTCAGGATACCAACCTTTCGGGGGTCACGATAGACCCGCACCGCTTGACCTCTGCTTTGCGTTCACCCACTCGTCGTCCCGTCATCGCGCTTGCGATGGGCGATCCCGCGGGCATCAGTCCAGAGTTGACGGCGAAGGTGATCACTCTGACGGAGGTCCGCGCGGCGGCGGATCTGATCGTCATCGGCGACGCGCGCGTGCTGGCCGCGGGCGCCCGCGTCGCGGGCATTGAGCCCGACATCGAGATGCGCCAAGGTGTTCAGCACTGCCGGGTCGACGCGCGCCCCGTGTTCATCGATCTCGGCAATCTGGACCCCGCCCGCGTCGAATTGAGCATGGCGACGCGCACGGGTGGCGAGTTCGCGCTTGCCAACTTTCGCGCGGCGCTTCAACTCGCCGCGTCCCACGGAGTCGACGCCGTCTGCTTCACGCCGTTCAACAAGGCGGCGATGCGCAGTGCCGATCCCGGCTACGACGATGAGATCGGCTATGCCACGGAAGTGCTCGGCACGACGGGGACGGCGAGCGAATTCAACATCCTCGAAGGATTGTGGAATGCGCGGGTCACGTCGCACGTGCCGCTGTCAGCGGTCGCAGCGTCGATCACGCGCGAGGCCGTCGTCAACGCGATCCGGCTCACCGAGCGGTCGCTCCGCGAAGCGAACATTGCGTCGCCCCGCATCGCCGTCGCCGGCCTCAATCCGCACGCAGGTGACGGCGGCAATTTCGGGCGCGAAGAAATCGATGCGATTCGCCCGGCCGTCGACGACGCGCGACGTGAGGGCATTACCGTCGACGGGCCCTTTCCGGCGGACACCGTCTTCGTCCGCGCCCGTAACGGCAACTTCGATGCCGTCGTGACGATGTATCACGACCAGGGGCAGATCGCGATGAAACTGATGGGATTCGACCGCGGCGTCACACTGCTCGGCGGCTTCCCGTTTCCGATCTGCACCCCCGCGCATGGCACCGCGTACGAGATCGCGGGCCAAGGCATCGCCAATATCGGCGCGACGCGTGCGGCGCTGCTGCTGGCCGCGCGGATGGCCGTCGCGCGGCGCGACCGCCTGGCACACGCGGCACATTGACGTCGTACACGCAGCACTCAACGGAGGATCCTCGAATGTCACATGCAGGGACACGCAGCAAGCTCGCCGCCGTCGTCATCGGCACGTTGTCGTTGTCGATTGCCGCAGCAAATGCTTCCGCCGACTGGAAGCCGTCGCAGCCGGTCGAGTTCATCGTCACCGCCGGTCCCGGCGGCGGCACCGACAATTTCGCGCGCACGATCCAGTCGATCGTGACCAGGTACAAGCTGGTCGACCAGCCGATCGTCGTCCTCAACAAGGGAGGCGGAAGTGGCGCCGAGGGTTTCCAGTACGGCAAGTCGCCGGTCGGCGATCCGCACAAGTTGACGTTCGCGACGAACAACGAATACCTGCTGCCGCTGATCGCGAAACTCTCGTGGAAAGGCGACGACTTCACGCCGGTCGCGGCGCTGGCGCTCGATGAATTCATCCTGTGGGTGAACGGCAAGTCCGAGTACAAGACGGCGAACGCGTATGTCGATGCCGTCAAGGCGAAGCCCGCGACGTTCAAGATGGGCGGCAGCCAGTCGAAGGACACCGACCAGACGCTGACGAGCGAAATCACGGCGGCGACGGGCGCGAAGTTCCTGTACGTCCCGTACAAGAGCGGTGGCGAAGCGGCGGTGCAACTCGCGGGCGGTCACATCGATTCGAACACCAACAACCCGAGCGAAAGCGTCGGACAGTGGAAGGGCGGATTGGTGACGCCACTGTGCGTGTTCAGCGCGAAGCGGCTTGCGCCGGGCCCGAAGGTCACCGCGACGATGGGCTGGTCCGACATCCCGACGTGCGTCGAATCAGGCATTCCGATCGAGCAGTACCAGCAGCCCCGCACCGTGTGGCTGCCGAAGGACGTTTCCGCCGATGCCGTCGCATACTACGTGGACCTGCTTGCGAAAGTGCGCGCGACGCCGGAATGGAAGGAGTACATCGAGCGCTCGGCGCAGACGGATCGCTTCCTGACGGGTGCTGCGCTCAAGAGCTTCATCGCCAGCGACGACCAGAAGGCACGCAAGGTCTTCGAACAGGAAGGCTGGCTGGTTCACTGACATAGCGAAACTCATGGGTTGGCGTACCAGCGTCACGCGCTTCGCGGCGGAAATGGTCACGGCGCTCGTGACGTTCGGACTCGGCAGCGCGGTCATGATCGGTGCGCGCGAATACGGCACCGGATGGACCGAAAGCGGACCGGAACCGGGTGCGTTTCCGTTCTACGTGGGTGTGCTCGTGATGGCGGCGAGTGTCGGCAATCTGGTCTGGGCGTGGCGAAAGCGCCGGCCGGGCGCCGTGTTCCTCGATGCGCCACAACTGCGACGCATCGCGGCGTTCGGGCTTCCATTGCTAGGATTCGTCGCATTGTCGGTGACGCTCGGCTTCTATGTCGCGATCGCGCTCTATCTTGGCGCGGTGATGCGGCTTCAAGGCAAGTACCGCTGGGTGCCGTGCATCGCCGTCGCGTTCGGCACGTCGGCGTTCTTTTTCCTCGTTCTCGAAGTCTGGTTCAAGGTGCCGCTGCTTAAAGGGCCGCTCGAGGCGGCTTTGCGCCTGCACTGATCGCCCGCTGATGGCGAACCTCGAGTCCCTGATGCACGGCTTCGGCGTCGCGCTGTCCGGGTATCACGTATTGCTGATGGTGGTGGGCGTGCTGCTCGGCATCCTCGTCGGCGTGCTGCCCGGACTGGGTGCGCCGAACGGCGTGTCGCTGCTGTTGCCGCTGACGTTCAGCATGAACCCGGTGGCCGCGATCATCCTGCTCACGAGCATGTACTGGGGCGCGCTGTTCGGCGGTTCGACGACGTCGATCCTGTTCAACATTCCCGGCGAGCCTTCATCGGTCGCGACGACGTTCGACGGCTATCCGATGGCACGCCAGGGCCACGCGGCGCAGGCGCTCACGCTTGCCTTCCTGTCGGCCGCGTTCGGCGCATTCGTCGGCGTCGTCCTGATTACGCTGCTGTCGACGTGGGCCGCCAATTTCGCGTTGCGGTTCGGGTCGCCGGAATATTTCGCCGTCTATTTCCTCGCGTTCGCGAGTTTCGTCGGACTCGGGGGCGCGGCGCCGCTGAAGACGATCGTCTCGATGGGCCTCGGTCTCGCGTTCGCGACCGTCGGCATGGACACGATTTCGGGAAGCCTGCGGCTCACGTTCGGATTCGATACCCTCGTTTCGGGAATCAGCTTCCTCGTCGCGGTCATCGGACTTTTCGGCATCGGCGAACTGCTGCTCAGCATGGAGGAAGGACTCAAGTTCGACGGGCTCGAGGCGCGCATCAGCCCGCGCGCCGTGCTCGAAACGATGAAGACGATGCCGCGCCACTGGGTGGCGTTGCTGCGCGGCACCGCGATCGGTTGCTGGATGGGCATCACGCCAGGCGGACCGACCGCCGCGTCGTTCATGAGCTACGGCCTTGCGAAGCGCTTTTCGAGACGCGGCAAGCACTTCGGCACCGGCGAACCCGAAGGCATCATCTCGCCCGAGTCTGCGGATCACGCCGCGGGAACGAGCGCCATGCTGCCGATGCTCGCGCTGGGTGTTCCCGGATCCGCGACATCCGCGGTGATGCTGGGCGGCCTGATGATCTGGGGGCTGAACCCCGGCCCGACGCTCTTCGTGGATCGACCCGATTTCGTCTGGGGATTGATCGCGAGCATGTACGTCGCGAACATCGTCGCGGTCGTGATCGTGCTTTCCACCGTTCCGATATTCGCGGCCATCCTGCGCATTCCGTTTTCGATCATCGGCCCGATGATCGTCGTCGTCTGTTTCATCGGTGCCTACACGGTCGCGGGCAGCACGCCGGATCTGCTGCTCGCGGTGCTCTTCGGCATCGGCGGGTACGCGTTCAAGAAGCTCGACTATCCGATTGCGCCGCTCGTGCTGGCGATGGTGCTGGGCGACAAGGCCGAAGACGCGTTCCGCCAATCGATGATCATGTCGAAGGGATCGCTCGCGATTTTCTGGTCCAATCCGCTGGTGACGACGCTCGCCGGCCTTGGTCTGCTGTTACTGTGCTGGCCGATGCTGGCGGGGGGATTGCGGCGGTTCGTGCCGATCCGGCAACCGGCGGACACCTTCGAGGATTGACGGAGAAATTGCGATGAGCGGCAGGAAACTGCGCAGTGAGGCCTGGTTCGCACGCCAGGACAAGATTGGCTTCTACTACCGGTCCTGGCTCAAGAATCGCGGTTTTCCGCAGGACCAGTTCGACGGCCGGCCGGTGATCGGCATCTGCAACACGTGGTCGGAGCTGACGCCGTGCAACTCGCATTTCCGGACGATCGCGGAACACGTGCGCTGGGGCGTGCTCGACGCCGGCGGGTTCCCGCTCGAATTTCCGGTGATGTCGCTCGGCGAGACGATGCTGCGGCCGACAGCAATGCTCTATCGCAACCTCGCGTCGATGGACGTCGAGGAGTCGATTCGGGGCAACCCGCTGGATGGCGTCGTGCTGCTGATGGGTTGCGACAAGACGACGCCGGCGCTCTTGATGGGCGCCTCGAGCGTCGACATCCCGACGATCGGCGTGTCGGGCGGACCGATGCTGCGCGGCATCCATTGCGGCAAGGCGATCGGCTCGGGCACGAACGTCATTTCCATGAGCGAGCAGTTGCGCTCGGGACAGATCACGCTCACCGAGTTCCACGAAGCGGAAGCCGACATGCATCGGTCGCACGGCCACTGCATGACAATGGGCACCGCGTCGACGATGGCGTGCATGGTCGAGGCGCTGGGCGTCGGCATGCCGGGCAACGCCGCGATACCGGCCGTCGATGCGCGCCGCAATCTGCTTGCCCGCGAAGCGGGCCGGCGCATCGTCGAGCTCGTCCGGAACGACATCATGTTATCGAAGATCCTGACGCGCGATGCGTTCGAGAACGCAATCCGCGTCAATGCCGGCATCGGCGGCTCGACGAACGCCGTCGTGCACCTGATCGCGATCGCGCGGCGCATCGGCATCCCGCTCGGTCTCGACGATTGGGATCGCCTTGGGCGGGACGTCCATTGCCTCGTCGACATCATGCCGTCGGGCCGCTACCTGATGGAGGATTTTTTCGAAGCCGGTGGCTTGCCGGTCGTGATCCGCGAACTCGCGAAGCACGGTCTCCTGCACGACGACGCGCTCACCGTGAACGGGCGCAGCCTCGGTGCGAACAATCAGGACGCGCAATGCTGGAAACCGGATGTGGTGCGGCCGTTCGACGAACCGTTCAAGCGTGACGCCGGCATTGCCGTTCTGCGCGGCAACCTGGCGCCCGACGGCGCCATCATCAAGCCGTCGGCGGCATCCCCGCACCTGATGCAGCACACGGGACGCGCCGTGGTGTTCGAGTCGATCGAGGACCTGCACGCGCGTATCAACGACGACGCGCTCGACATCGACGAAAACTCGGTGATGGTGCTGAAATACTGCGGACCGAAGGGTTACCCGGGAATGGCCGAAGTCGGGAACATGCCGTTGCCGCCGAAACTCCTGAAGCGCGGCATCAACGACATCGTACGCATTTCCGACGCGCGAATGTCCGGCACGGCATACGGCACGGTGGTGCTGCATACGGCGCCCGAATCCGCGGCCGGCGGCCCGCTTGCGCTGGTGGAGAACGGCGACCGGATCACGCTTGACGTCGCGGGACGGCGATTGCACCTCGACGTCGATGACGCGGAACTCGCGCGACGGCGCGCCGCGTGGGCGCCGCCCGCATCGCACAGCGAACGCGGCTACATCAAACTCTATGTCGACCACGTGCTGCAGGCGAACGACGGCGTCGACCTCGACTTTCTCGTGGGGCGATCGGGCCCCGCCGTGCCGCGGGACAATCACTGACGCGGCCTGTACCCAACGCCTGGCTCGGGCTGGACGTACGCGTTCTTCCATGAAGCTCAACATCGTCTCGGACCTGCACCTCGGCCTCGGAGCGCTCGACCCACCGGACAACGACGCCGATATCGTGATCCTGGCCGGCGACCTCGCGCGCCCGAAGGAAGCCGTCGCATGGGCGTCGGTGCTGACCAAGCCCGTTCTCTACGTTCCGGGGAATCACGAGTTCTACGGCAACAGCATTGGCGGAACGCTCGACGAATTGAGACGACTGTGCGCAGATACGCACATCCAGTTGCTCGACGACGACGAAGTCGTCCTCCACGGCGTGCGCTTCCTCGGCAGCACGCTGTGGACCGATTTCATGCTGTTCGGCGCCGGCGAGAAGCGCACCGCCGCGATGCGGGAGGGACAGCGCGGGCTGCGCGATTTCTCGCGCATCCGCACCGGCGATGCGCCCGACGCGAATTTTTCACCTGAGGATTCGGCCGCACTGTTCGACGTGCACAGCCGGTGGCTCGTCACGAAACTTGCCGAGCCGTTCGACGGACGGACTGTGGTCATCACGCATCACGCGCCCTCGCGAAAAAGCATTCATCCGCGATTCGCCGGATCGCTCCTCAACGCCTGCTTCATCTCGGACCTCGAGCGCCTGATGGATGGCACTCGCGCATGCCTGTGGGTGCACGGCCATACGCACGACAGCTTCGACTACGTCGTGAACGGCACGCGTGTCGTTTGCAATCCCCGTGGATACGCGAAAAACGGCGTGAACGAAAACCCGCTTTTCGACCCGGATTTCCGCGTCGACGTCGTCTGACACGCCTCGCCGGCTCAGCCCGGCCAGGGGGACTTGGCACGCATGCCGTCACGAGCGTGCCGCGGCAGTGATCCGCTGCAGGGTCAGACGTAGCGGACGCCGATGACCTCGTAGTTGCGCACGCCGCCCGGCGCCTGCACTTCGGCGGTGTCGCCTTCGCTCTTGCCGATCAGAGCGCGTGCGATCGGCGAGTTGACGGAGACCTTGCTCGCCTTGATGTCGGCTTCGTCGTCACCGACGATCTGGTACGCCTTGCGGTCGCCGCTTTCGAGATCCGCGATTTCCACCGTCGAGCCGAAGACGACGCGACCGTCGGCCTCGATTTCCGAGGGATCGATCACCTGTGCGTGCGCGAGCTTCGACTCGACTTCCAGAATGCGGCCCTCGATGAAGCCCTGCCGCTCCTTCGCCGCGTCGTAGTCGGCGTTCTCGGACAAGTCACCGTGCGAACGAGCTTCCGATAGCGCATCGATCACCGCCGGGCGTTCGACCGTCTTCAAGCGGTGCAATTCGGCCTTCAGGCGCGCAGCACCTTCGACCGTCATCGGTACCTTTGTCATTTTGCGTCACCGGAAAAGCGAACGACCGGAAGCGGAACCGCCTCCGGCCGAGCCTTGAGTTTACGCGAATTTCGGTGACCGCGCGACTGTCTGTCGCCCCGAGCCGCCGCAGCATGACAACGCGCGATGGACGCGTCAGAGCCGGGCGTGGAGCGCCTGAAGCGCATACGGAACGAGATCGCGCATGTGCTCCATGCCGATCGCGGCGGCGCGCGCTCCGTCAAGCGTCGTGAACGTTGGCACCTGGTCGGTCAGCGCGGCACGGCGAATCGCGTAGCTGTCCTGAATGGCCGAGCGCTTTTCCTCGACGGTGTTGACGACCAGCGCAATCTCGTCGTTCTTGATCATGTCGACGATGTGCGGACGTCCCTCGGCCACCTTGTTGACCGCGGTGACCGGTACGCCGGCTGCGCTCAACGCCGCGGCCGTTCCGCGGGTCGCAATGATCTGGTAACCGAGATCGTGCAGCTTCCGCGCCGTGTCGATCGCGCGCGTCTTGTCGCTGTTCTTGACGCTGATGAACACCTTGCCTGCTTCCGGCAATTTGATGCCGGCGGCAAGCTGGCTTTTGAGGAACGCTTCAGCGAAGGTGTCGCCGACCCCCATCACCTCGCCGGTCGACTTCATCTCCGGACCGAGAATCGTGTCGACACCAGGAAACTTGATGAACGGAAACACGGCTTCCTTGACGGAAAAATAAGGCGGGACGATTTCCCCAACCACGCCCTGCTCCGCGAGCGTCCTGCCGACCATGCAACGCGCGGCGATCTTCGCGAGCGGCCGCCCCGTCGCCTTCGACACGAAGGGCACCGTGCGCGACGCGCGCGGATTGACTTCAAGCACGTAGACGACGGGGCCGCTTTCACGGTCGTTCTGGATTGCGAATTGCACGTTCATCAGGCCGACGACGTGAAGCTCTTTCGCCATGACGATCGTCTGGCGGCGCAGCTCATCCTGGAGTTTCGTCGATAACGAAAACGGCGGCAGCGAGCACGCGGAATCACCCGAATGCACGCCGGCCTGCTCGATGTGCTCCATGATGCCGCCGATGATCACGTCGGTGCCGTCGCACACGGCGTCGACGTCGACTTCGATCGCGTCGTTCAGGAACCGGTCGAGCAGCACGGGGCTGTCGTTCGATACCTGCACGGCTTCCTTCATGTACCGCTCGAGGTCGCGCGGCTCGTGGACAATCTCCATTGCGCGCCCACCCAGCACGTACGAGGGCCGCACGACCAGCGGATAGCCGATCTCCTCGGCGGCCTTGGTCGCCGCCGCTTCGGTGCGCGCCGTGCGGTTGGGCGGCTGCGTCAGGCCTACGCGATGGATCATCTGCTGGAAGCGCTCGCGGTCTTCGGCCATGTCGATCATGTCGGGCGTCGTCCCGATGATCGGCACGCCGTTCGCTTCGAGGTCGCGCGCGAGCTTGAGCGGCGTCTGCCCGC
Organism: Pseudomonadota bacterium; assembly: GCA_030854685.1. Classification (GTDB taxonomy): domain Bacteria; phylum Pseudomonadota; class Gammaproteobacteria; order Burkholderiales; family Casimicrobiaceae; genus VBCG01. The sequence goes on from JALYSS010000193.1 coordinate 9,441, forward strand.
CGAACTGCACAATGACACCCCACGGGTTCTCGACGTGGACGATCTCGAGCACGTCTTCGAGCGTCAGCGGCTCGAAATACAGGCGATCGGAAGTGTCGTAATCGGTCGAGACGGTTTCGGGGTTGCAATTCACCATGATCGTTTCGAAGCCGTCTTCCGACAGCGCCATCGCCGCGTGCACGCAGCAATAGTCGAACTCGATGCCCTGCCCGATCCGGTTCGGACCGCCGCCAAGCACCATCACCTTCTTCCGGTCGGTCGGCGCCGCCTCGCATTCGTCCTCGTAGGTCGAGTACATGTACGCCGTGCGCGTCGCGAATTCGGCCGCGCACGTGTCGACGCGCTTGTACACCGGTCGGATGCCGAGCGCATGGCGCCGTGTTCGCAGCGTGGTCTCGGTCGTCTTGAAAAGATGCGCAAGGCGACGATCGGAAAAGCCCATCCGCTTCAACTCGCGCAGGTCGTTCTTCCCGATCGACTCGAGCGTGCGCTTTTCGAGCACGAGCTCGAGGTCGACGATCTCCTTGATCTGCCCGAGAAACCACGGGTCGATCCTGGTGTACCGGTGCAACTCCTCGACGCTCATCCCGATGCCGAACGCGTCGGCGACGTACCACAGCCGCTCGCCCCGCGGATAGGCGAGCTCGTCCGCGATCGTGTCCGGATCGACCGTCTTCAGGTTGAAGCCGTCGACGCCGACCTCGAGACCACGCAACGCCTTCTGCAGTGATTCCTTGAACGTGCGCCCGATCGCCATCACTTCGCCGATCGATTTCATCTGCGTCGTCAATCGGTCGTCGGCCTGCTTGAATTTCTCGAACGCGAACCGCGGAACCTTGGTGACGACGTAGTCGATCGTCGGCTCGAACGACGCGGGCATGAAATGACCGTTTCCCTCACCGGTTATGTCGTTGCGCAGTTCGTCGAGCGTGTAGCCGACGGCGAGCTTGGCGGCGATCTTCGCAATCGGGAATCCCGTCGCCTTGGATGCGAGCGCGGACGAACGCGAGACGCGCGGATTCATCTCGATGACGAGCATGCGGCCATCGTCCGGATTGATCGCAAACTGCACGTTCGATCCGCCGGTGTCGACGCCGATTTCGCGCAATACCGCGATCGACGCGTCGCGCATGATCTGGTATTCCTTGTCCGTCAGCGTCTGCGCGGGTGCCACGGTGATCGAGTCGCCCGTATGCACGCCCATCGGATCGAGGTTCTCGATCGAGCAGACGATGATGCAATTGTCCTTGCGATCGCGCACGACCTCCATCTCGAACTCTTTCCAGCCGAGCAGCGATTCCTCGATCAGCAGTTCATGCGTCGGCGACACATCGAGCCCGCGCTTGCACATGTCGACGAACTCGTCCTTGTTGTAGGCGATGCCGCCGCCGGTTCCACCGAGCGTGAACGACGGACGGATCACCGCCGGAAAGCCGATCTGCGCCTGCACCTCCAGCGCCTGCTCGAGGTTGTGCGCGATCCCCGACTGTGCGGAGCCCAGGCCGATGCGCGTCATCGCCGCCTTGAACTTCTCGCGGTCCTCGGCCTTGTCGATCGCCTTCTTCGATGCGCCGATCAGCTCGACGTCGAACTTCGTGAGAATCCCTTCGCGGGCAAGATCGAGCGCGCAGTTGAGCGCCGTCTGACCGCCCATCGTCGGCAGAATTGCATCCGGCCGCTCGCGCTCGATGATGCTCGCGACCATCTGCCATGTGATCGGCTCGATGTAGGTGACATCGGCCATCTCCGGATCCGTCATGATCGTCGCCGGATTGGAATTGACGAGGATGATCCGATAACCCTCTTCGCGCAGCGCCTTGCACGCCTGAGCACCCGCGTAATCGAACTCGCACGCCTGACCGATGACGATCGGGCCGGCGCCGATGATCAGGATCGATTCGATGTCGGTGCGCCTGGGCATCGCTATTTCTTTTCCATCAGCTTCACGAATCGATCGAACAGGTAGCCCAGGTCGTGCGGGCCGGGACTCGCTTCGGGATGGCCCTGGAAGCTGAACGCCGGCCGATCGGTGCGCGCGATGCCTTGCAGGCTGCCATCGAACAGCGAGACGTGCGTGACGCGCACGTTTTGCGGCAATGTCGCCGCATCGACGGCGAAGCCGTGATTCTGGCTGGTGATGACGACCTGACCCGAATCCTTGTCGAGCACCGGATGATTTGCGCCGTGATGGCCGAACTTCATCTTCACCGTTTTCGCGCCGGATGCGAGTCCGAGCAGCTGGTGGCCGAGACAGATGCCGAACGTCGGTATGCCGCGATCCACGAGTTCGCGAATGGCCTCGATCGCGTAGTCGCACGGCTCCGGATCGCCGGGCCCGTTCGAAAGGAAGATGCCGTCGGGATTGAGTGCGAGCGCCTCGTCCGCGGTTGTCGTCGCCGGAACCACGGTGAGACGGCAGCCACGCTGCGCGAGGAGGCGCAGGATGTTGTGCTTGGCGCCGTAATCGTAGGCGACGACGTGGAACTTCGTCTCGCCCATCGGACGATAGCCGGTACTGCGCGCCCAGGAACCGGAAGTCCAGTCGTACGGCGACGTGCACGAAACGACCTTCGCGAGATCGAGCCCGGTCATCGACGGCGCTTCGCGCGCGCGCGCCACCGCTGCTTGAGCGTCCGCCTCCGTCAGCGATTCCGCCGCGACGATGCAGCCATTCTGCACGCCGCGTTCGCGCAGGATGCGCGTCAATTTGCGCGTGTCGATCTCCGCGATGCCGACGATATTCGCTTCGCGCAGGTATTGCGCCAGATCCTGCGCGCGCCGCCAGCTCGACGCGAGCCGCGGCAGATCGCGGATTACCAGTCCTGCGGCGAAAACGCGCCGTGATTCCGAGTCATCGGGATTGACGCCGACGTTGCCGACGTGCGGATAGGTCAGCGTGACGATCTGGCCGGCATACGACGGGTCGGTGAGAATCTCCTGGTATCCGGTCATCGACGTGTTGAAAACGACTTCGCCGGTCGCATGTTCCTGCACGCCGATCGCGCGTCCGCGCAGCACCGTTCCGTCCGCGAGTGCCAACAACGCCTGCGGCTGCGCAGGGAAGAGCGCAGGCGTCGTGGCATCCGCGGTTTCCAGGGCGTTCATGAATGCTGATCGATGGGCGACGTGAAACGCGCATTGCGCGCGCCGGACGTGGAAACGGGGAAGGTGTGGCCTTCCCCGCTTCGAACCGTTGAATTCTACCCGATTCGGACCATTCCCGGCAAGTTCCAGCTGCGCGATTCAGCGCATGCCGAGCACGTCCGCCATGTCGAAGAGGCCGTTCTGGTTGTTCTCGCGTCGCGCCGCCACGAAGCGCGCTGCCCGCAATGCGCCGATTGCGAAATTCTGTCGAGAC
>JALYSS010000233.1 GCA_030854685.1 Pseudomonadota bacterium
AGCCAGTACACCGCCGTTGCGGAGGATTTCGGCCGCCGTGCGGACCAGGCGAACTTGCGGGTTCGTCGGATGAATTTTCAGGACCTGCATCGTCAGTTCCAAATAGTAAACAACATATAATGGACGCTAATTCCAATCAAATGGTTATAACAGGGTGAACCTTCAACAGCTGAAGTACCTCTGTGCGATAGTCGACAATGGTTTGAATGTCTCGGATGCGGCCGAAGTCCTTTATACGTCCCAGCCTGGCATCAGCAAGCAGGTTCGACAACTCGAGGACGAACTCGGCTTGCTCGTTTTCGTCCGCCAGGGGAAGCGGCTCGCCCGGTTGACGCCCGCCGGGGAGGTCGTTGTCGCAACAGCGCGCCGGGCGCTCCGCGAGATCGGAAACCTCAAGCGAGTCGCCGACGAATACCGCCGCGAAGATGCGGGCGTGCTCGGCATCGCGACGACGCATACGCAAGCCCGCTACGTGCTTCCGCCCGTTCTGTCCCGATTTGCGACGCGCTTTCCGAAAGTGCGGCTCGTGCTGCACCAGGGCAACCCCGTCCAGGTCGCGGAGCAGACGCGCGCCGGAGAAGTCGACGTCGGCATCGCCACCGAAGCGTTGGGCGATTATCCCGATCTCGTTGCGTTGCCCTGCTACCGGTGGAACCGCGGCGTCCTCGTTCCGAACGGTCATCCGCTGGCGGCGATCCGCCCGCTGACGCTCGAAGCACTCGTGAAGTATCCGATTGTCACCTACGATTTCGCGTTCACGGGCCGCTCCGCGATCAACGCGGCCTTTGGCGCGAAGGGGCTCGAGCCGAACATCGTGCTGACGGCGCTCGATTCGGATGTGATCAAGACGTACGTCGAATTGGGGATGGGCGTTGGCATCGTCGCGCAGATGGCCTACGACCGCGCGAAGGATTCCGGCTTCGAACTGCTCGATGCGGGCCATCTGTTCGCGGCGTCGCTGACGCGGCTCGCGCTTCGCAAGGGTGTGTTCCTGCGCGGGTTCGTGTACGAGTTCATTGCGCTCTTCGCCGGTCAATACACGCGCGCAGTGGTGGATGCCGCGCTCGCTGGAACCGCGCCTTCGTATGAGTCGCTGTGAATGACGCTCCTTCGGCCGTCGGCGCCGGGCCCCGGCATCAGCGCTCGTGGCGCTTTGCGGGGCTGCTCGCCGCGCTGTCGATGCTCGGCCCGTTCGCCATCGACATGTACCTGCCGGCGTTCAATGCGATCGGCGTCGAATTCGACGCGTCGCAGATCGCCGTTCAGCAAACGCTATCCACGTACCTCTTCGCGTACGCGTTCATGATGCTTTGGCACGGCTCGCTTTCGGATGCATTCGGGCGCCGTCCGGTGATCCTGAGCGGTCTTGCGATCTACGGACTTGCTTCGCTCGGTTGCGCGATCGCCGGGAACATCGAGTCGCTTTGGCTGTTTCGCACCTTGCAGGGACTTTCGGCGGGTGCGGGACTCGTGGTCGGCAGGGCGATCATTCGCGACCGATTCCACGGGCCCGATGCGCAGCGCCTCATGTCGCAGGTCACGCTTGTGTTCGGCATTGCGCCGGCACTCGCGCCGGTGATTGGCGGCGCGTTGCTGAACCTGCTCGGCTGGCGGGCGATCTTCTGGTCGATGCTCGCATTTTCGACCGGGGTGCTGACGTGGGCGGTGCAAAGTCTCCCGGAAACTCTGCCGCGTGGGCAGCGTCAGACGTTGCGCCCGCGTGCACTGTGGAACAATTACCGCACCGTGCTGCTACGCGTCGATTTCCTGCTGCTGGCCGCGATCCCGACACTCAACTTCGCCGGTTTTTTCCTCTACATTGCCATTGCGCCGGCGTTTCTCGCGAAGCTCGGTGTCACCACGTGGGGCTTCGCCTGGCTGTTCGTTCCGATGATAGCGGGCGTGATGGTCGGCGCGACCATTTCAGGCCGCGTCGCGGGGCGCCTCTCGGCGCGAAAAACCATCGGCATCGGCTATGCGTTCATGTTTGGCGGTGCGGTGATCGAGGTCCTCGTAGCGGCCGTCGTGCCGCCGAGCGTCCCGTGGCATGTCTTGCCGATCGCTGTCTTTACGCTCGGTAGCAGCCTCGTGATGCCAAGCCTTACGCTGATCCTGCTCGACCTGTTCCCGACCATGCGCGGGCTCGCCTCGTCGCTGCAGGGATTCGTCCAGTTCGCGTTTTCGGGATTCAATGCCGGGACGATCGCTCCGTTGCTTTCGAAAACCCTGGTGGGACTCGCGGCCGGAATGCTCGGATTTACGACGATCAGCTTCGCGTTGTGGCTCGCCTATCGACGGCGTGCCGACGATTCTCTACAAGGTGGCCATTCATGATTCGCTTCGTCGCATCGATAGGCTTCGCATGTCTGCTGGCAGTGCCGGTGGTCGCTGCGTCGGCCGGACTTCCGACTCGAACGCTCACCATCGGGAGCCACACGCTGACCGTCGAAGTGGCTTCGACGCCCGACACTCGCGAGACCGGATTGATGAACCGGTTCAGCCTGCAGCAGGACCATGGAATGCTGTTCGTCTTCGAGGCGCCGCAACCGTTGGCGTTCTGGATGAAGGATACGTACGTCCCGTTGTCGATCGCGTTCGTCGACAGAAATGGTCGAATCGTCAACATCGAGGACATGCGACCCAGGGATGAAGCGACGCACTGGTCGAAAGGACCGGCGCTTTATGCGATCGAGACGAGGCAGGGGTGGTTTGCGGCGAAAGGGATCGGCGCGGGAGATGCAGTCGGGGGGTTGGACGCTCGCTGAGACAAGGCCTGTTGAGGGCATGTCCGCCAGTGCGAACAGGCCCGCCTCGAACGCATCGACAGTCCGTCGTTCCCGGGTTGCGCTCGCGCTACCCGGCAGTTTTGACAGTTGGCTGTTTCATTTTCGAACTTTCCCATAGGAGCACGTTCGCGCGGACTCGCCGCTGGCGCCGCCGTCGACGCGCTGAAAGTTCGGCGTATCATCGATTCGGAAGCACGACAATCGGGGAGGATGGTCATGCTGTCGGACATCGATCCGGGGAAGCCCGCGGCTATCCTCGGCTACGTCATCAACGACCACATCGCGCGTCTATCCAGGGCGGCGCTGAAGCGCGAGCCTTTGCAGCCGATCATGGCGCCGATCGTCAAGGAGCTCGGCTTCGACAGCTTCATGTACGTGATGTCGGCGACTGCCACGCC
>JALYSS010000266.1 GCA_030854685.1 Pseudomonadota bacterium
CGCCAGGGTGGACGGCGAAACGCGGGCGAGTATCTCCGTGACCAGCGCGCGCTCGCGAGGATCGGGCGCGCCGGTGACGACGAGTCGATGGCCGCCGGCGACGATTCGGTTGAAGAGCGCCGCGGTGCTGGCGGCGGGGCAGCACTTGAAGAGCCACCGCGATCCGGGATGCGCGTGCACGAAGCCCATCGGCGGCACGCCATGCTCGCGCAAAAGCGCATCGGCCCGCGTGTGCGCCGCGGCGTCCGGCACGAGAACGAGTTTCTTGTCCGACGCTTCCGGGTACACGCCGATGCGGCGCAGCGCATCGAGATTGGCCTCGACCGCATGGCGCGGCGTTCGCTCCGGCAGCCGATAGAAATGCGTGTAGCGCGCCTGCCACAGCCAGTCTCGGCGCGCGCGCTCGCGCGTGACCGCGAAACGCGGGCGCAGCAGATGCGCGAGCGTCAGCCCGCGCGGATGTTCGGTGAGATGCAGCAGCAGGTCGTAGCGGCGCGCGCGCAGCTCGCGCAGCAGCCGCCATTCAGCACTGGCCTGCGCGACGAGCCCGCGCTGCTTCCAGGAGCGATCGATCGCGTGAATGCGCGCGATCGCCGGGTGGTTCGCGAGCATCGGCACGGTTTCGCGATAGACGAGCGCGTCGATCTCGACGTGCGGCGCCGCGCGCTTCAGCGTCGAATACACCGGCGACGTCAACAGCACGTCGCCATGGTGGCGCAGCTTGGTGACGAGCACGCGGTGGATCTCGGACAGCGGGACGGCGTCCGGCAGGTAGCTCGACATCAGGGCCTGTTCACGCTATGTCTGCGAATGCGTTGCAGAGGCAACAATAGCGGCTCTCCTGGACTTCGTGTGGGTGAAGCAGAGCCCCGCGTAGAGGGCTTAGCTCAGAGTATGACTTGACGAGAATATAAACGCTCGGCTATATATCTATCGTGGAATCATCGTTTGCCATCGTCGCGGAGCCCCATAGACGGGCCATCTTGAGCCTGCTGCTGTCGTCTGAGCGCTCCGTGGGCGAGATCCAGCGCGAGCTTCGACTGTCGCAGCCGTCCGTCTCCAAGCACCTGCGAGTGCTGCGAGAGGCGGGGTTCGTGGATTCACGAATTGAAGCGCAGCGGCGCCTCTATCGACTGAGCCCGGAGCCGCTCATGGAGCTCGACGCATGGCTCGTTCCCTTTCGACGCTTCTGGTCAAGGCACGTCGATGCCCTGGAGCAACACTTGGGCACGATGGAGAACGTGCCCTTAAGTGCAAGGAAAGAAAAGACGTGAGCGGCCATGAGCCCGAAGGGCCGCCCCGAGGGCGAATACCGGAGTGCGCATTACGAAGGTAGTCCAGCCAGACGCGCGAGCCGCGGTTCTGGCGCGACCTGGCGTTCGGGAAGACGGTGACGTGGCTGCGCTACGCGCCACGGCGAGTCGACCTGGCGGTCATCGGCGTCGATGAGCTCTCGTTCCGAAGGCGCCACAACTACGTCACGGTGGTCGTCGACCATGTGCGACAGCGCATCGTCTGGGTCGGCGAGGGCAAGTCCTCCGACTCGCTGGGCGAGTTCTTCAAGGCGCTCGACCCCGAGCGCGCGAAACTGCTGACGCACGTGACGATGAACCTCTTCGCTGCATACCGCTCGTCGGTCAGCGAGTACGCGTCTCAGGCCGAGTTGGTGTTCGACAGCTTCCACATCCAGCGGCTCGCTTCCGACGCCGTCGATGCCGTGCGCCGCGGCGAGGTGCGCGCAGCCGAGGACGCCGAGACGGCCCGGTCGCTCAAAGGAACGCGCTGGGCGCAGCAAAGCGGTCGTCCGGCCGTGGTTGTTTTGTCAGCGCTCACTCGTGCGCAAGCGCGCGCCGCAAGCGGGTCTTTCGGGTTCGGGCGTACAATCCGGCCGCACCCCGCGACGCCCATTTCCCCATGCCGATCGATGCCGTCAACGCCGCCGTCAAGGCGCAGCTCCTGGCCGAGGCGTTGCCGTACATACGTCGCTTCCACGACCGCACGATCGTCATCAAGTACGGCGGCAACGCGATGACGGAGTCGCAGCTGAAGGCCGGTTTCGCACGCGATGTCGTGATGCTGAAGCTCGTCGGGATGAATCCGGTCATCGTCCACGGCGGCGGCCCGCAGATCGGCGACCTGCTGACCAAGATGGGCATCCAGAGCGAATTCCGGCAGGGAATGCGCGTTACCGACGAGAAGGTAATGAACGTCGTCGAGATGGTGCTGGGCGAGCTCAACCAGGAGATCGTCGGGCTCATCAACCAGCAGGGCGGCAAGGCGGTCGGGCTTACCGGACAGGACGGCGCGTTCATCCGTGCTCGCAAGCTGCTGCTGAAGAGCGACACCGAGCCGGGCCGGCTGATCGACATCGGGCTCGTCGGCGAAATCGAGCACATCGATCCCGAGCTCATCAGCCTGCTCGATTCGCGCGACTTCATTCCGGTGATCGCGCCGATCGGCGTCGGCGCCGAGGGCGAGGCCTACAACATCAACGCCGATCTCGTCGCCGGCAAGCTCGCCGAAACGCTGAAGGCGGAAAAACTCGTGCTGCTGACGAACACCGTCGGCGTGCTGGACAAGCATGGCAAGCTGCTGACCGGCCTGACGGCAAGCGAAATCGAAGGCTTGTTCGCCGATGGCACGATTCACGGCGGCATGCTGCCGAAGATCGGATCGGCGCTCGACGCAGTGAAGAACGGGGTGAGGAGCTCGCACATCATCGATGGGCGCGTCGATCACGCGCTGCTGCTCGAAGTCCTGACCAACGAAGGCGTCGGGACGATGATTCGCGCCGACGACGCGCCGCCGCGCGTGGTCGCGTGACGGACGGTCCGAGGATGGCCGCCAAATCCGGCGAGCGGCGGCTGCAGATTCTGCAGACGCTCGCGACGATGCTTGAGGCGCCGCGCGGCGAAAAGGTGACCACCGCGGCGCTCGCGGCGAAGCTTGCCGTGTCGGAGGCGGCGCTCTATCGCCATTTCGCGAGCAAGGCGCAGATGTTCGAGGGACTGATCGAATTCATCGAGTCGACGGTGTTTTCGCTGATCAACAAGATCCAGTCCGAATCGGAGGACGGTGCTGCGCAGGCCGAGCAAACGGTGGTGATGCTGCTGCGCTTTGCCGAGAAGAACCAGGGTATGACGCGCGTGCTGATCGGCGACGCGCTGGTGAACGAGGACGAGCGGCTGCAGGCGCGGATCAACCAATTCGTCGACAAGCTCGAGGCGACGCTGCGGCAATCGCTGCGGATCGCGCAGGCCGCCAACGCCTGGCATGGCGACGCGAGCGCCGACGCGGCCGTTTTGATGGCGTATGTCATCGGGCGCTGGCAACTGTTTGCGAAAACCGGATTCAAACGGTCACCACAGGATGGCTGGCCGCTGCAACGAAAATTCCTGTTCGGATGATGAAGACCATTTCGCATCGCGCGTTGGCGCTCGCCGTCGCTCTGACATGCGCGGCATCGCTGGCGGCCGCACAGCCGTCGCCGACACCGCCTCCGGCGTCCCATGCGCCCGGCGGTGCAACGCCTGTCGGGCCTCCGCTCGCGCAGCCCCCGTTGCCGCCCGCGCCGCCGGGTACGTTCACGCAGTCGGTCAAAGGCGCCGAGGAGCGCGCAGAGGAAGCGCCCGAGTCGCGCTGGCAAGCGGCGTTGAACCAGCTCGATGCCGATCTGCGTTTACGTCTTCTCACCGCGAGCGGGCCGCCCACCGCGTGGCTCGCCGGCGAAATGGATGCGACGGACATCGAATCGCAGGTCCGTCATTACACCGACGCGCGGACGTCCGCGCCGCAGGAGCGGCTCTATCAGGCGTCGCTCGCCACCGCTTGCCTCGTCCGCGTCAGGCCGCAGCTCGCGCCGTGCGAAGCGGTCGACCGGCTCGCGGACTGGGCGCGCCGCGATGCCGACAACGGCGTGCCGTCGGTGCTGCTCGCCGATCGCGCGCGCCAGCGCGGTGAACCCGACTCGGCGGCGAGCAATGTCGAGGCGGCGGCGGCGGCGCCGCGGTTCGACGATTACTGGTCACAGGGTGCGCTCCACTGGTGGAACTATCTGCAGCCGCTGTCAATCGACGTCGACTCCGCGGTCAAGGCGAAGGCTGCGGCGAACTATGCGTCCGAGCGGGAATTGCCTTGGACGTCGCCGCTCCGCGCGCTTTGCGCCGATCCGGGCGGACGCAGCGACCGGATGAAGTCCGCGTGTGCGGTGCTCGGCATCGCGATGATGACCCGCGGGGCGACGTTCGCGTTGCGCATGGCCGGCGCGCGCATCGCCGAAACGAATGCTGCCGATACGACGGCGCGCGCCGCCGCGCGATCGCGCCACGCGCGGATTATCGAAGCGACGGCGCGCTGCGCGCAGGCAAAACCCGATTTCGCGACGGAGTTCGAATCGCCGACGGCCTCGATCCGCGCCCGCGGTGTCGAGCAATTCGGCGCGTGGGCGAGCGCGCAGGCGCGCGACGGAGAAGTGGCCGCCTGCGAGCGCCTTGTCGCCGCGAAATAATGGGGTCAGAGCCGTAATATTCGGCGCGCAGCATTGCGCCGAATATTACGGCTCTGACCCCATTATTTCCGGGTGGCGCAAACAGGGCACTCCGGATCGCGCGGCACGCGCATCTCGCGCCATTGCATCGTCAGCGTGTCGAGCAGCAGCAGGCGGCCGGCGAGCGATTCGCCGACACCCGCCAGCAGCTTGAGCGCCTCGGCCGCCTGCGTGGCGCCGACGATGGCGACGAGCGGCGCGAACACGCCCATCGTCGCGCAGCGCGTTTCCTCGAGTTCGTCGCCTTCGCCGAACAGGCAGTGGTAGCACGGACTCGTTGGGTCGCGCGTGTCGAAGACGGCGACCTGCCCGTCGAAGCGAATCGCCGCACCGGAAACGAGCGGCTTCCCTGCCGCGACGCACGCGCGGTTCACCGCATGGCGCGTCTCGAAATTGTCGCAGCAATCGACGACGACGTCGGCTGCCGCCACCAGCGTCGCGAGTTGGTCTCCACCGATTCGCGCGGCCAACGGCCGTAGCAAAACCTCCGGATTGATCGCCGCGAGCCGCGCCACGGCGGCGTCGACTTTCGGCCGGCCGACGTCGTGCGTCGCATAAAGGATTTGCCGCTGCAGGTTCGTCAGATCGACCCGATCCGCATCGCAGAGCGTGATCGTGCCAACACCCGCAGCGGTGACGAACTGCGCGACCGGTGCGCCGAGCCCACCGACACCGATGACGAGCACGTGCGCGGCGGCAAATTTCACCTGCGCGTCCGGTCCGAGCTCGTCGAGCAGGATGTGCCGGCTGTAGCGAAGAAGTTGGGAGTCGTCCATTCTCAGGGATCAGGAATCAGGGATCGGGCATCAGTATGAAGCGAGAGCGGACGCGCCGTTCCTGATCCCTGATACCGATCTCAAATGTGGCAAGGCCCGGCGAACCGGGCCTTGCCGCATTTGAAACTGATCCCTGTTACTG
>JALYSS010000204.1 GCA_030854685.1 Pseudomonadota bacterium
TCGCGCAGGTCCTTGGCCGAAACGACGTCGGCGAAAAAGAGCCCTACCATTTCTCCCCACACAACCTGCTGGCGCCCGAGGCGGAAATCCCAGTCGCCGGTGCCGAAGTCGACGTAGTTCTCGCGCAGCATGAAGTTGGCGCGCTGGTCGCGCCGCACGTCGGGCGGATAGAAATTAGTCGCGTTATAGACGAAGTCGTAGTCGAACCGTGCGCCGAGCTTGTATTTGACGCCGTCGCCCAGCGCGCCCTGCGCGTCGAGTTCACTGCGAATCAGCATCTTCGACCAGTGCGAGGGACTTGCGTACGTGCGCGCGAGTTCGCCGCTGATGAATCCCCGCCAGGGCGAAGGCGGCGCCGTCGCCGCGACGTCGTCGCCGAACAACGCATCGCGCGATTCGCGCTGCGCAGGTGTCTTCCCCGGTGATTTTCCGTCGTCGCCGAACAGCGCATCGCGTGACGACGGCGTCGCATCGGTGGCCGTGAGTTGCACGGCTCCGGCTGCGCGCCCGGACGAGGTCCACGGCAATGGCGCGGCGGAATCGCGTGCCCCAGCATCTGGCAACGGGCCCGTCGAATCGCTTGCAATGGCGGCCTTGACGACGCCGCAAAGGATCAGCGCTGTGCAGGTTGCCCGGATCGCAATGCGCCGGGCGTGGCGATGATTCGTCATTCAATGTCCTGAATCGTCAACTCGCGCGAAGTGAAGAACCGCGCAAAATGGACGCATTGTATGCAGGAAAGCGCGCGCCTGCCCGAAATCCCGCGAGCCTTGGCGGTGAGACTGCGCCGTGCCCGCCTGTCATCCATTCGCAACACTCGTCGGTCCGTCATGCTGGCACGGGGGCAATTGGATAAAATCCGCCGGGAACCCTGCGTTGCGCAAAGCGACCGCGGCGGCGGGTTCATTCATTTCCGGTGCGCGGCGCGCACTGGGCCCGCGTCTGGCACGAAGCGTGCTGGACCTCCTGATTCGAATTCGCCCACAAACGCTGCCGTTAGCCCTGCTGTTATGATCGCCATCCCAATTCCCCGGCATCCAATTTCGGAGGGAGCATGAGCCAGGAAATGCAACGATCCGGCAGCGCCGGATCGCCATCGCGACGCCTCTGGTTTCCTCGGGTGTTCGGCCTGATCGCGACGCTACTTCTCGCAGCGTGCGCGACGCCGCAGTATGCGCCGGCGCCCCGTTCGCTTGGTGATGTCGACTACAACTATCACATCGGCCCGACGGACGTCGTCAACGTCATCGTCTGGCGCAATCCGGAGTTGTCGATGTCGGTCCCGGTGCGCCCCGACGGCAAGATCACAACGCCGTTGATCGATGACCTACCCGTACTCGGGAAGACCCCGACCGAACTCGAGCGCGACATGGAAAAGGCGCTCGCCAAGTACATCCGCGACCCGGTGGTCTCGGTCATCGTCACCAACTTCGTCGGCCCGACGAAGGAGCAGGTGCGCGTGATCGGAGAAGCCACCAAGCCGCAGATCCTGCCGTATCGCACCGGAATGTCGGTGCTCGACGTCATGATCCAGGTCGGGGGCCTTACCGATTTTGCCGATGGCAACGGCGCACGCATCGTCCGCGCCGCCGACGGCGGCAAGATGTACAGCGTCCGCTTGCGCGACCTGATCAAGCGGGGAGATATCACCGCCAATGTCGACATGCAGCCCGGCGACATCCTGATCATTCCGCAAAGCTGGTTCTGAGCGGCGCGATGCGCCGTTGCGCGTCACGGATGCGATCGATCCCGGGCTGACATGCAAGAGCTCTATCAACAGGTAATCGGTTTTCTGCGCGGCATGTGGCATCGCCGCTGGATCGGGCTCGCGGTCGCCTGGATTATTGCAATCATTGGCGTCGCGGTCGTTTCCCGCATTCCGGAAAAGTACGAGGCGAGTGCGCGCGTTTATGTCGACACCGAGTCGCTGCTGCGTCCGCTGCTCGCGGGCCTCGCGATCCAGCCGAACCTCGACCAGCAGGTCGCGCTGATGAGCCGGACACTGATCAGCCGTCCCAACGTCGAGAAACTGGTCCGGATGGCGGATCTCGACCTGGGCACCCAGTCGAGCGCTCAGCACGAAGACCTCGTCGACACGATCGCCAAGAACATTCGCCTGGACGGCAACGTCGCGTCGAACCTCTACGTGATCAGCTACCGCGATTCAAATCCCAATCAGGCGAGGAAGGTCGTCCAATCGTTGCTGACGATATTCGTGGAATCGAGTCTGGGCGACAAGCGGCAGGACACGCAGGCCGCGGTCAAGTTTCTCGACGATCAGATCAAGAGCTACGAAAAGAATCTCGAGGCCGCCGAAAACCGGATCAAGGACTTCAAGCTGAAATACATGGGCGTCGCAGGCGGCCAGGGCCCGGACTATTTCGGCCGCATGGCCACGGTCAATTCCGCCATCGAGTCGGCCAGGATCGATCTGCAGAGCGCCGAGCAGGCGCGCGATTCGTACAAGAAAGAGCTGGCCGGCGAGCGCGTCCCCGATCTGCTGCAAGGCTCGACCGACGGGCAGGTCAACGAAGCGGTTCCCGAAATCGATGCGCGCCTCGACGCGCTACGGCGCGACCTGGATACTCTGTTGCGCAAGTACACCGATCAGCATCCGGACGTTGTCTCGACCAAGCGGCTTATCCAGCAGCTGGAAGAACAGCGAAATGTCGTCCTCGCAGCACGCCGAAAGGCGGCGCAGGCGGCAGTAACGACGCCATCCCCGGGTGCGCAGGATCCCGTCTATCAGCAGATGAAGCTCTCGCTCGCCGACGCCGAGGCGAGTGTCGCATCTGCGCGGGCCAAGCTGTCCGGGCTGGAAAGTCAGCAGCATCAGCTGAAGGGGCAGGCTCAGCTCGTTCCCCAGGCGGAGGCCGAATACACGCAATTGACCCGCGATTACGACATCCAGAAAAAGACCTACGACAGCCTGCTGGCGCGGCGCGAGTCCGCGTCGATGGGCCGGGACGTCCAGGACACCACTGGAGCGCAATTCCGGATCATCGATCCGCCGCGGGTTTCCCCGCAGCCGGTCGCTCCCAATCGCCTGGGACTCCTGGCGATGGCATGCGCGCTTTCGCTCGGCGCGGGGTTGTTCGCCAGCCTCGCCGCCAGCCAGCTGATACCCACGTTCCACGAGGCGCGCACGCTGCGTGAAGTCAGCAGGCGTCCGATACTCGGCATGGTTTCGATGCTGCCGAGCGAAGCGCTACACCGGTTGCGTAAGCGAAATTCATGGTTATTCGCAAGCGGAGTGGGCAGCCTTCTCGCGAGCTTCAGCGCCGTCTTCGCCTTCGTCCTGCTGATCGGCCGCAGCGCATGAGCAGCGCCGGGCCGTCCCAAGGTGCGAATAGCGCCCCCCCGGGGGCAGCGCAGCGGTCGTATTGGCCAATGCGGCCGCAAGCGTGGGGGTAGAGTGAGCAGTCTGATCGAACAGGCCGCGAAGCGGCTCGAAGAATTGCGCCACGCGGGGGTCGTCGAGCCGGGCGGTGACGCGCCGGCGGGTGCTGTACGTACCGACCAAGCCGAAGCCCCGCCTACGCCCGAAGCGATGGTGCTGGCGCTCGAAGGCCGGGCTCGCGCGCACGCCACGTTGACCGCTGCGCACGAAGGGCGGCGTGGTGCCGCGGCGCCCCGCGCAAAGCTTGCGGACGCAGACGTGACCCCTTCGCGGCACGTCGACATCGACTTCGCGCGCATGAAGACGCGCGGTTTCGTCACGCCCGATGCAGGTGCTACGCAGATCGCCGAAGAGTTCCGCGTCATCAAGCGGCCGATCATTCGCAACGCGCTCGGTCTGGCGGGTACGCGTGTCAAGAACGGGAACCTCGTCATGGTGACCAGCGCGCTGCCGGGCGAGGGCAAGACGTTCACGTCGATCAACCTCGCGATGAGCATCGCCACGGAAGTCGACAGCACGGTATTGCTCGTCGACGGTGACGTCGCGCACCCGTCGATCCCGGAAATGCTGGGCGCGCCTCACGGTCCCGGATTGCTCGACCTCATGACGCGCGACGATCTCGATTTCTCCGACGCGCTCGTCAAGACCAACATCGACAAGCTGTCGGTGCTTCCCGCAGGGTCGCGTCACCGCCGCTCGACCGAATTGCTGGCGAGCGAGCAGATGGCGAGCCTGTTGCGCGAAATCGCATCGCGGTATCCGGATCGAATCATCATTTTCGACTCGCCGCCGTTGCTCGCGACGACCGAGGCACGCGTGCTGGCGGCGAACATGGGGCAGATCGTCATGGTCGTGGCCGCCGATATAACCTCTCAACATGCGGTCAACCAGGCGCTGGCGACGGTCGAAGGCTGCGAAATCGTGCTGATGGTACTCAACAAGGCGAGTCGAACCGACGTTGGCACCTACTATGGCTATTACGCGAACGATGAGGCGAGCTAGCGCGCCGCCCGTCGGACGCGCGTGTCAACGTTTCGCGCACAGGTCACTGCCCCGATCGGCTGCGTCGGTCGCGCGTCGCCTCGTCCTCGCTTCGGTTGCCGTCGCGGTCGCCGCG
>JALYSS010000021.1 GCA_030854685.1 Pseudomonadota bacterium
AATCAGTGCCATGAACATAACAATTTTGCGGCAAAGCACATGAGGAATTGCCGAGTGAAATCAGTGCTGTCGTCAATCGGATACACTTTTTTATCGGCCGGAAACTACACGTGACACTGACATTCGACGCGCAATTTCCATCGACGGCAGGTAATAATTACCCGGAACCGTCGATCAATCGACACGCGGATGGGATAAACCCGAAGATTCATGCACATGTACTGGCGATTCCGATCGGTACGCTCCTTGCGCTTCACTCGCTACTTGATCTGCTGCTTGATCTTCGCCGTTCCTTCCTGAAATGCCGCATGCACTGATCGTCGACGACGACACCCACGCCGCGGAAGCGCTGGCGGAACTCGTCGCGGATCACGGTTTCACCACCGCCTGCGCCGATTCGCTGCAAAGTGCGCGCGATCTTCTGAGCACCGCACCGGACGTGATCCTGCTCGACTTGATCCTGCCCGACGGTAACGGCCTCGAGTTGTTGCGCGATGCAGTGGCGCGCGAAAGCGAAACGCAGGTCATTGTCGTGACCGGCCATGCGACGCTCGAAAGCTCGATCGAGGCGATGCGCCGTGGTGCGACGGATTATCTGCTGAAGCCGATCAACCTCTCGCAGCTTCGTGGGATTCTCTCGCGTGTCGCCCGGCCACCGGAACTTTCCGCGGAGGTCAAGGACCTGCGCGGCGAATTGCGCTCGCTTGGCCATTTCGGCCGTCTCGTCGGCGGCTCCGCCGCAATGCAGCGGCTCTACGATCAGCTGAGCCGGGTTGCCCCGACGAATGCCACGGTGTTCGTCACCGGCGAGAGCGGGACGGGGAAGGAGATGGTCGCGCAGACGATCCATGAAGTGAGCCGGCGGCGCTTGCGACCGTTTCTTGCCGTCAATTGTGGCGCGATCTCTCCGCAGATCATTGAAAGCGAACTGTTCGGCCACGAGAAGGGCAGCTTTACCGGCGCGAACCGCCAGCACCGCGGTTACTTCGAGCGCGCTCACGGCGGCACGCTGTTCCTGGACGAGATCACGGAAATGCCAATGGATCTCCAGGTGAAGCTTTTGCGCGTGCTTGAAACGCAGATGGTGACCCGCGTGGGCTCCGACCGGTTGATCGAGATCGACGTCCGGGTGCTGGCAGCAAGCAACCGCAATCCGAACGACGCGGTGGCCGCCGGTAAATTGCGGAAGGACCTCCTGTACCGTTTGCAGGTATTTCCGCTTTACGTTCCGCCGCTGCGCGAGCACAGCGACGACATCGAGCTTCTCGCAACGCACTTCCTGACCGACCTCAACAAACGGAGCAACTCCACCAAGGCGCTCACGCCGGCCGCCATCGACCGGCTCAAGCGCTATCACTGGCCCGGCAACGTGCGCGAGCTGTCGAATGCCGTGCATCGCGCCTACATCATGGCGGACGGTGACTGGATCACGCAGGTCGGACTCGCACCCGAGCCGACGCTATCCGCGGACTTCAGCGGCCGCACGTTCCAGGTCGGCGTTGGCGATCGCATTGACGCCGTCGAGAAGCGCCTGATCCTCGCCACGGTCCAGCATACGCACACGAAGGAAGCGGCGGCCGAGATCCTCGGAATCAGCGTAAAGACACTCTACAACCGACTGCGCACCTACGAATCAGGCGTGGACCTGCGTGACGTCCAGGCGTCGTCCGCGCAAACCGCCGCATCGGGCTCTCCGGCGCCGCGATCGCGCACGCCGGCGACATGAGTGCCGCCGGGCCGTCCCAAGGCGCGAATAGCGCCCCCTTGGGGGCAGCGCAGCGGCCGTATTGGCCAATGCGGCCGCAAGCGTGGGGGTCGTATGAGCGGCGCCGGGCCGTCCCAAGGACGTCCACGCGAGCGGGGCGAAGCCGAGGCTCGAAGAGCGCGTCCGCGAACGTGGATGGAGGCCGACGCGCAGACGTTGCGGAACGCGGTCTGCTGCAATGAGGCCGAAGCGAATAGCGCCCGCTTGGGGGGCAGCGCAGCGGCCGTATTGGCCAATGCGGCCGCAAGCGTGGGGGAATCATATGGGCGATTGTCTCGACAAGCAGGTCGAGGTCGACCGGCCTGGAAATTACCGCGTCGAACCCCTGCATGCATCGCACGCGATCGCAGGCGTGCTGCCGCCCTTGTTGGCGGACAAGTCGCGCACGCGGCGGATCAGGTCGTACCGTTTTCGAGCGGCATGCCGACATCTGAAATCATCAGGTCGGGATGCCAGGCGGCGAGCATCCGGCGCGCCTCCCGCGCGGACGCCGAGGGGAGCACGCGAGCGCCGCGTACCTCGAGCGCCTCGCGGAGCAGCGTTCGCGCA
>JALYSS010000067.1 GCA_030854685.1 Pseudomonadota bacterium
TCTTCTTCACGATGCCGATCAGCATGATGATGCCGACGAACGCGTACATGTTGAGCTCGATCCCGAACGCGAGCAGCGTGACGAGCGCGCCGAACCCGGCGGTCGGAAGGCCCGACAGGATCGTCACCGGGTGGATGAAGCTCTCGTAGAGGATGCCGAGCACGAGATAGATGACGAACACCGCGAGCGCGAGCAGGATGCCCATGCCTGCAAGCGACGACTGGAACGCCTGCGCAGTGCCCTGGAACGTGCCAATCAGCGTCGCCGGCAGCCGCATCTGCGCGGTGCCCTGGTTGACTTCGCTGATCGCCTGCGACAGCGCGACGCCGGGGCGCAGGTCGAACGAGATCGTGACGCTGGGGAGCTGGCCCTGGTGGTTGATGGCCAGCGGCCCCACGGTAGGCTTGAGCGTCGCAACCGCGTTGAGCGGCACGAGCGCGCCCGTGCTGGATCGAACGTAGAGCAGCGACAGCACCGACGGGTCGGTCTGATAGCGCGGCTCGAGCTCCATCACGACCCAGTACTGGTTCGTCGGCGCATAGATCGTCGACACCTGGCGCGCCCCGTACGCATCGTAGAGCGTATTCTCGATCGTCTGCGCGGAAACGCCGAGCGCCGACGCCTTGTTGCGATCGATGTCGACGGTGATCTGCGGCTGGGTGATCTGCAGATCGCTCGTCACGTTCGCAAGCCCGGGGAGCGAGCGGATCTTCGCTTCGATCTGCGGCGCCCACTTGTACAGCTCGCCGGTGTCCGGTGCCTGCACCGTGTACTGGTATTCGCTCTTGGAGAGCCGCCCGCCGACGCGGATCGTCGGGATGTTCTGCACGTACGCGTTGATGCCCGGGATGTGGCTGAGCGCCGGGCGCAGCTCGCGCACGATCTCGTCGGCGCTCGGGCGGTCCTCGCGCGGCTTCAGCGTCACGAAGATGCGGCCGTTGTTGAGCGTTGCGCTCGGGCCGCCGGCGCCGGCGAACGACATCACGTTCTCGACGTGCGGGTTGCGCTCGATGATCTGCGCAACCTGCTGCTGCAGGTTCTTCATCGCGTCAAACGAGATGTCCTGCGCGGCTTCGGTCAGCACGAAGAGCTGGCCGACGTCGTCGCTTGGCAGAAACCCCTTCGGCATCCACGAGAACAGGAGCGCCGTGCTGGCGAAGATCGACGCGAAGACGAGCATCGTGAGAGGCCGGTGTCGAAGCACCCATTGCAGCGTGCCCCGATAGGCGCCGAGCACCGCCTGGAATGCGCGCTCGTTCGCCGCGAAGATGCGCCCGTGCTCTTCCTTGCGCTCGACCTTCAGCATCCGGCTGCAAAGAAGCGGCGTCAGCGTCAGCGAAATGAAGCCCGACAGCAGGACCGCGACCATGATTGTCACCGCGAACTCGTGCAGCAGGCGGCCGAGGATCCCGCCCATCAGAAGCACCGGGATGAACACCGCGATCAGCGACAGCGTCATCGACACGACGGTGAAGGCGAT
This sequence comes from Pseudomonadota bacterium, assembly GCA_030854685.1. GTDB lineage: Bacteria > Pseudomonadota > Gammaproteobacteria > Burkholderiales > Casimicrobiaceae > VBCG01. Next base: position 1,481 of record JALYSS010000067.1, read on the forward strand.
CTCGCGCGTGCCGTCGAGCGTCGCCTGCAGCCGGCTCTTGCCCATCTCCATGTGCCGCGTGATGTTCTCGAGCACGACGATCGCGTCGTCGACGACGAAGCCGACGCAAAGGGTCAGCGCCATCAGCGACAGGTTGTCGAGGCTGTAGCCGAACAGGTACATCAGCGAGAACGTGCCGATGATCGACATCGGCAGCGCCAGGCTCGGAATGATCGTCGCGGTGACGCTGCGCAGGAACACGAAGATCACGCCGATGACGAGCCCGAGCGCGAGCAGCAGCGTGTACTGGACGTCGTGCACCGAATCGCGGATCGAGATCGAGCGGTCATAGAGGATCGACAGCTTGATCGACGGCGGAAGCTGCGCCTGGAACGACGGGAGGATCGCGCGGATCGCGTCGACGACCTCGATCGTGTTCGTCCCAGGCTGCCGGCTTACCGCCAGCACGACGCCGCGCGTGCCGTTGTACCAGGCGGCCACCTTGTCGTTCTGCACGCTGTCGAACACGCGCCCGATCTGGTTCAACCGCACCGGCGCGCCGTTGCGGTAGGCGACGATCATCGGCGCGTATTCCTTCGCATCGTTGAGCTGCCCGGTCGCCATGACCGATGTCGCCTTCTCGGCGCCGTACAGCGTCCCGGTCGGAATGTTGACGTTCGCGTTGCTGACCGCCTGCTCGACGTCGGTCAGCGCGATGCCGCGCGTGGCGAGCGCGTTCGGGTCGAGCTGGATGCGCACCGCGTACTGCTGCGAGCCATAGACCTGCACCTGCGCGACGCCGCTGACGGTCGATATCCGCTGCGCGAGGTTGTTCTCGGCGTAGTCGTCGACGACCGACAGCGGTTGCGTATTGGACGTGAGCGCGAGCAGGATGATCGAGAATTCGGCCGGATTGACCTTACGCTGCGTCGGCGGCGTGGGCATCGCCGACGGAAGCTGACGCGCGGCGGCGGCGATCGCCGACTGCACGTCCTGGGCCGCCGCGTCGATGTTGCGGTCGAGCGAGAACTGGATCGTGATCTGCGTGCTGCCCTGCGTCGACTGCGAGATCATCGAGTCGATGCCGGCGATCGTCGAGAACTGCTTTTCGAGCGGCGTCGCGACGGCGGAAGCCATCGTGTCGGGACTCGCGCCGGGCAGGCTCGCCGACACCTGGATCGTCGGAAAGTCGACGTTCGGCAGCGCGTTCACCGGCAGCAGCCGGTAAGAGACGATCCCGAAGATGAGGATGCCGATCATGACGAGGGTCGTCATGACGGGCCGGGCGACGAAAAGTGCCGCGATGTTCGCGCGGGTCGAGGCAGGGACGTCGTTTGTCATCGTGCTACCCAGGCGTGCGGGCGCCGGTGCGCGTCACTCGCTGGCCTTCGCGTCCGCGATCGCGACCTTCGTCCCCGGCGCCAGCCGGAGTTGCCCGACGGTCACGACCGTTTCGCCGGGCGAAAGGCCCGACGCCATGACTGCGAAATCGCCCTCGCTGCGCGCCACCTTGACGTCGCGCAGGGCGACGCTGTGGTCCGGCTTGACGATGAACACATACTGTCCGTTCGGGCCGTTCTGGATGGCCGTCGTCGGAACGACGATCGCATTGTCCTGATGCGTGAGCGTCAGCACCACGTCGACGAACTGTCCCGGCCAGAGCGCCTTGTCGGTGTTGGCGAACTCCGCCTTGAGCTTGATGGTTCCCGTCGACGCGTCGGTCGTGTTGTCGATGAACGAAAGTTTTCCCGTGACCGGCGCAATGCCGCCGTTCGGGACCTGCGCGCTCACCTGCAACTCGCCATCCGCCTGGTACTTGCGCACCGCCGACAGGCTCTGCTCGGGCACCGAGAACGATACGTTGATCGGCACGACCTGGTTCAGCACGACGAGGGAGATGGTGTCGTTGGCCTTGACGAGATTGCCCTCCTGGATCTGGATCTTGCCCGCGTAGCCGGTGATCGGCGAGCGTATCGTGCAGTAGCCGATCTGCAGGCGCGCGCTCTCGATGGCCGCTTCGTCCGCGCGCAATTGCGCGGCGGCCGTTTCCGCGTTCGTCTTGATCTGCGCATACGCGTCGGGCGACACGAACTTCTTCTCGAGCAGGTCCTTGTAGCGCTTGTCCTGCTCGGTCGCGTGGTCGAAGAGCGCGCGGTCCTTGCCGAGGTTCGCCTGCGCCTGTGCGAGCAGCGCTTCGAACGGCCGGCGATCGATCTCGAACAGCGTCTCGCCCTTGTGCACCTCCTGGCCTTCCTTGAAGTGCACGGCGACGATCTGACCGTCGATGCGCGCCTTCACCGCGACCGTCGTGTAAGCCTCGACGTTGCCGATCGCGCGAAGGCGAACGGGCACGCTCTTCGAGGCGACGACGGCAACGCTGACCGGCATCGTCGGCACCACTTTTGGCTGCGCAGCGCTCGAACCTGGCGCGAACCGAAAGGCGAACGCCGCGGCACCCGCGATGACGAGCAGGCAGACGAGGGCGACGAGAGTTCGGCGGGGTGCGGACATCGTGCTGGGACCGAAAGGGCGCAGGTTGATTCCCGCGTGCCGGTGATCATCGATAAACCCATTATTCTACGGCGGTACGCGCGGCGGCCGCGCACCGGACATATTCGGAAACACTCCTCGTCCGACGCGCGGCGCTACAATCGCGTGGACGCGCGCGTTATTGCGCCACGCGAGCCGCGGTATCAGCCGCGGCCGGCAGGCTGCCGCGAAGGTACGACGCGGGTGTAGTTCAATGGCAGAACGGCAGCTTCCCAAGCTGCATACGAGGGTTCGATTCCCTTCACCCGCTCCAGTTACAAATTCGGAATGGTCCGCCAAGGGCCATTTTTTTCCTAACCTGAAGTTCCCCGGTGCGATGGTGCGTTTTTGAGTGTGCAAGCTTTGTGAATCAATGAGATGGGTCGTTCTTCGAGCGTCAATATGTAGGCATGTATTGGTGGTTGACATAGGTATGCAATCGGCG
>JALYSS010000069.1 GCA_030854685.1 Pseudomonadota bacterium
CCCGACATCGGAATGACGGTGCAGCCCAGCTTTTCCGCGCCGTAATGCGCACCAAGTCCGCCGGTGAAGAGGCCGTAGCCGTACGCGACGTGCACGATGTCGCCCGCGCGGCCGCCGGCGGCGCGAATCGAGCGCGCCATCACGATCGACCACGTGTCGATGTCGTTGCGCGTATAGCCCACGACGGTCGGCTTGCCGGTCGTTCCGGACGATGCGTGAACGCGCACGACCTGCTCGCGCGGCACGGCGAACATGCCGAACGGATAGTTATCCCGGAGGTCGGTCTTGCCGGTGAGCGGAAAGTGGGCGAGATCGCCGAGCCCACGCAGATCATCCGGATGAACGCCCGCACCGTCGAAGGCCTTCCGGTAATGCGGGACGTTTGCGTACGCATGACGCAATGACCAGCGCAGCCGTTCGAGCTGCAGCGAATCAAGCTCGTCGCGGCTCGCGGTCTCGATCGGCTCGAGGTCGCCCGGGCGAGGCGCTTTGGCCGGCATGGGCGCTCCTTCCTCGGATGTGGATCAGGACTCGTCGACGACGTGCCCGTCGATACGATAACTCTTCCCCCGGAACAGCGCGACGGTCTTGCCGTCCTGGTCGCGCACTTCGATGTCGTAGACGCCGGTGCGGCCGGTGCGGCTGCGCTGGGCGCCGGTCGCGCGCAATACATCTCCGGCATGCGCAGGGGCGAGGTAGTCGATCGTACAGCCTTGCGCGACGGTGTTGCGGTTATGGCTGTTGCACGCGAATGCGAACGTGCTATCGGCGAGCAGGAAAATGTAGCCGCCGTGGCAGATTGCATGGCCGTTGACCATGTCGTCGCGCACGGTCATCGTCATTTCGGCACGTCCGGGGCCGATGCTTTCGATGCGCATTCCGAGCGCGCGCGATGCACGATCACTTTCGTACATGCTCGCGCCGACGCGCTCGGCGAGCGCTTGCGCATCGGTCGCGGAAGCGGGCGAGGCGGATCGATTGCCCATCGCGGATCGACTCATGCGGCGCTGTCGGTCAACGGTGCGCCGACGGCGTGCCGGCGCGCGATCAACGGCGAGAGCCGATAGCGGTCCTCGCCATAATGCGCGGCAAGGTTCACGAGCGCGTTCCGCACCCGCGCAACGCCGATCTCGTCAGCCCAGCGCAATGGCCCGCGCGGATAGTTGACGCCATTTCGCATCGCGACATCGACATCGCGTGCCGATGCAACGCCATGCGTTACGGCATCGGCCGCCTCGTTGGCAAGTGACGCGACCGTTCGCAGCACGACGAGCCCGGCAACGTCGTCCAGCGGCGAAACAGCGATGCCCGCGGCCTGCAGCGCACCCGCCGCGCCATCGAACGCGATCGCCGCGCACGAATCGGCGCGGGCCATCGCCACGCGCGTGCACGCGGCGTAGTCGAGCGCGAGGTCGAACAGCACGAGGTTGCGCACGCCGGTCGTCACCGCGCGCGCGGTCGCGGTCCGTCCGTCGGACAACGCGAGCACCGCATCTCCGACTTCGATCGCGCCATCCGGAAACTCGTCGCGCGCTCCGCCTGGCTCGACGGCAACCCCCGCTTTTGCGAGGCGCTCGAGCAACGCCCTCGCGACGCCGAGGTCGCCGCGCACCGTGAGACGTTTCGGCGCGGTTTGCGGAGAAACCGTCGTCGGCGCCGGGCGGGCGGCATCGTCCGCATAATCGAAAAAGCCGCGTCCGCTCTTTCGTCCGAAGTAGCCAGCCGCCACGCGCTCCTCCTGCAGAACCGACGGTGCGTAGCGCGGATCGTGGTAACACGCGTCAAAGATGCTGCGGGTGACTGCGAAGTTCACGTCGTTGCCGATCAGGTCCATCAGTTCGAACGCGCCCATCCGGAATCCGCCGGCTTCGCGCAGAAGTGCATCGATCGTCGCGGCGTCGGCGGCCCGCTCGGCCAGAACGCGCAATGCCTCGCCGTAGAACGGGCGCGCGCAGCGATTGACGATGAAGCCGGGCGTCGATGTCGCCCGCACCGGCTGCTTGCCCCAGTCGACGGCGGTCGCCGCGATGGAATCTGCGGTCGCGGCATCGGTAGCCAGGCCGGTCACGACCTCGACCAACTGCATCAGCGGCACCGGATTGAAAAAATGCATGCCAGCGACGCGATTCGGAAATTTCAGTCCGGCGGAAAGCGCGGTGATCGACAGCGACGATGTGTTCGACGCGAGGATCGTGGATGGAGTGACGATCTTTTCGAGCTCGCGCAGCAGCGACCGCTTCTCGGCGAAGTCCTCGATGATCGCCTCGATGACGAGCTGCGCACTGACGCAATCGCCAAGGGCGTGGACGGCGACAATGCGCGAGGCCGCCGCGTCTGCCGCTCCCTTGTCGAGCTTGCCTTTGGTCGCAAGCCCGTTCAACGTCTGCGCGATCGTGGCACGCGCTTTCTCCGCGACGCCAAGGCGCGTGTCGAACAGGAGGACGGGGTGACCCGCTCGCGACGCGACCTGCGCGATGCCGCAGCCCATCGTGCCAGTGCCTATGACGGCGACCGTCCCGTCGCGCGGTACTGCACCGGCGCTCATCGATATCCCCCCACGCTTGCGGCCGCAATGGCCAATACGGCCGCTGCGCTTCCCCCCGGGGGGCGGGACCCGCGCCTTGGGCCGGCGGCGCTCATCAGTGTCTAACGCCCGGTGAATTCGGGCGCCCGTTTTGCGAGAAACGCGGCGACGCCTTCGCGATAGTCGGCGCTTTGCCCAAGCGTCCGTTGCACGTCGCGTTCGAGCGCCAGTTGTTGCTCCAGCGTGTTGTCGGCCGCCGCATGCAACGCGCGCTTGATGGCTGCGAGGCCGCCGGTCGGCGCATGCGCGAGGCGCTCGAGCAATGCGTCGACCGTCGACGCGAGCTGGTCGTCGTCGACGCACTTCCAGATCAGACCCCACTGCGCGGCTTGCTCGGCGGTCAGCTTGTCGCCAAGCAGTGCCAGGCCCATCGCACGCGCCGTTCCGACGAGGCGTGGCAGGAAAAACGTGCCACCCGAATCGGGAACGAGACCGATTTTGCAGAACGCCTGGATGAAGCTCGCCGAGCGGGCGGCGATGACGAGATCGCAGGCGAGCGCGATGTTGACGCCCGCCCCCGCCGCCACGCCATTGACGGCACATACGATCGGCAGTTCCAGATTGCGCAATGCGAGCACGAGTGGCCGGTAGTTGTTCTCGATCGATGCGCCGAGATCGACGGGCGCATCGCCCGGCGCCACTGCGCGATCGCCAAGATCCTGTCCGGCACAAAAGCCACGCCCGGCACCGGTCAGCAGCAGCACGCGAGCGCCATCGTCATTCGCCACGCGCGACAGCACATCGCGCAACTCCTCGTGCATCCGAGTGGTGAAGCTGTTCAGCCGATCGGGACGGTTGAGCGTGATGCGCGCGATGCCGTCGGTGCTTTCGAATCTGATCTGCTCGTAATTCACTGAATCCACTCCGTTGCTCCGTCGCCCTTAGACGTGCGCCCGATGCTGCACGACGCGGAAACGGTTCGCGACATACGCCGCGTCCGTCAGCGCCGCGTTGGCCGCCGGGTTGGCACCCGTGCCGTGGAAATCGGAAAACGCCGCCGACTGGTTGACGAACACTCCACCGGTGAGGTTGATCGACAGCGCGACACCGACATCCTCGGCGACTTCGATTGCCCGCTCGATGATGTCGTCGCTCGTCGAATAGACCGACATCGTCAGCGCCCCGTGGCCGACGACGGCGTCGCGCGCGATTGCGAGGCTGTCCGCGGTGCTGTCGGTCGCGACGACGAACGCGATCGGTCCGAACCATTCGTTCAGGAACGTCGCGCGATCGCCCTTCGTGAGCTTGATGAGCAACGGCGTGCGGATCGTCGCATCGGGGAACTGCGCGTGCGCGATAGTCCGCGTATCGAGCGCGATGTCCCCGAGCGAGCGTGCCGCCTCGAGACGGCGCAGCACGCCCTCGTTCGAAACGGCGCCCAGAACTTCCACGGCGCGCGCATCATCGGCGAGAAGCTTGTCGACGCCCTGCGCGAGCGCAGCCGCGACGCCGTCGAACGTCAGGCGGCCTTCCGCGGTGTCGATGCCGTCCTTCGGCACGTAGATGTTCTGCGGCGCCGTGCACATCTGCCCGGAATAGAGCGCAAGCGAGAACGCGAGATTTCGCACCAGCCCCTTGAAATCGGCGGCGGAATCGATGATCACCTGGTTCACGCCGGCTTTTTCGGTATAGACCTGCGCCTGGCGCGCGTGCTCCTCGAGCCAGCGGCCGTTCGCCGTGCTGCCGGTGAAATCCACGATCTTGATTTCGGGACGCAACGCCAGCGTCTGCGCAATGTTGTCGCCGGCTTCGTGCGCGACCAGCGTGACGACGTTCGGGTCGAAGCCGCCTTCGCTCAGCACGTCGCGTGCAATGCGCACGGTGATCGCAAGCGGCAGGATCGCGTTCGGATGCGGCTTGACGATGACCGCGTTACCGGTCGCAAGGCTCGCGAAAATGGCCGGATAGCCGTTCCACGTCGGGAAGGTGCTGCAGCCGATGACCAGCGCAACGCCGCGCGGCACGATCCGAAAATGCTTTTCCATCCGCAACGGCTCGTTCTTGCCCTGCGGCTTTTCCCACGTTGCCAGCGCAGGCACGCGACGCATCTGGTCCCACGCGTACGCGACGGCTTCGAGGCCGCGATCCTGCGCATGCGGTCCGCCGGCCTGGAACGCCATCACGAACGCCTGACCCGTTGTATGCATGACGGCGTTCGCGATCTCGAAGCTCGCCTTGTTGATCCGGTCGAGTATTTCGGCGCTGACACCCACCCACGCTTCGGGACCCGCCTTGCGCCACGTCGTCTCCGCGGCTTCGACCGCGGCCATCAACCCGTCGATGTCCGGCTTCGGATACGTGATGCCGAGGCGGATGCCATACGGAGAGCGTTCGCTGCCGACCTGCCCGATCGTCGCCGCTTGCGTCAACGGAAACCGCTGGTTGGCGAGCTTGTCAAAGGCCGCCTTGCCGGCCTCCGCGGCACCTTCACCGTAATTTTTCGGGCTCGGCGATTCGGGAAACGGAGTCCAGTAACCGCGGTTCGCGATTGCCTCGACGGCGCGATCGAGTGTTGCGCGGTGTCGTTCGAAAAAGGGCTGCGACACGGGACGAGCTCTTCGGTTTCTGCAATGCGTTTACTCTAGCACGCACGACATTCGCGTGCGCCCGGATGCGGCGAAAGACATCGTAACAGTCGCGATCGGATTCGCACGCTGGCTAGGCCGTACCGGTTTTATCGAAGTCGACCGTCACTTTATCGGTGACCGGATAACTCTGGCACGCGAGGACGAAGCCGCGCGCAATTTCGTAGTCCTCGAGCGCGAAATTGACGTCCATGTCGACCTCGCCTTCGACGAGCTTGCAACGACACGTCGAGCATACGCCTCCCTTGCAGGAGAACGGCAGCTCGATCCCGTTGCGAGAGGCTGCGTCGATGATGTTCTCGCGGCCTTTCTCGAGCAGGAATGTTCGCTGCGAGCCGTCGATAATGACATTGACCACGCACTCGGACTGCGCCGCGGCGGGCAGCGCGCGGGCGACGTGCGTGTGCTTCGGAATGCTTGCCGCGAACCGTTCGATCCGGGTGCGTTCCGACGGCAATCCATGCGCGGCCAGCGACGCGCGAACCGCATCCATCATCCCTTCCGGACCGCAGATGAATGCGTAGTCGACGTCGTCGATCGGCACCCAGCGCTCGAACAACGCGTCGGCCTTCGCGCGATCGATCCGTCCATTCAGAAGCTCGATGTCCTGCGGCTCCCGCGACAGGACGTGCACGAGATTGAAGCGCTGCAGATATCGATCCTTGAGCGCAGCCAGTTCTTCGCGGAACATCACGGTGGCCGACGCCCGGTTACCGTAGATCAGCGTGAATCGGGATCGCGGCTCGCTAGCAAGCGCCGTCGCGATCATCGAAAGCAGCGGCGTGATCCCGCTGCCCGCGGCAACGCCGAGGTAAGAACGGGCTGCCTGCGCAGCGTTGGCGGTGATATTGAAGCGTCCCATCGGCGCCATGACGTCGAGGCGGCCGCCGGGGCGCAGCCGATCGTTCGCCCAGGCCGAAAACAGGCCACCGGGCGTACGCTTCACCGCGATGCGCAACGGCTCGCCTTCGGCCGCGCAAATCGAATACGAGCGGCGAACGTCCTCGCCTGCGATATCGGCCCGGAGCGTCAGATGCTGGCCGGCTTCGAACCGGAAATGGTTTCGCAGGCGGTCCGGAACGTCGAACGTGATCGCGATCGCGTCGCGCGTCTCGCGATCGACTCGCGCAATCGGCAACGGATGGAACTTGGTCAAGGGTCCCCCACGCTATTCGCTCCTGGAGACGGCGCGGCGGAGCTCAAGGGACGTCACGCCGTCGAAGACATCTCAATACGGCTTGAAGTAGTCGAATGGCTCCAGGCAGTCCGCGCAGCGATATTGCGCCTTGCACGCGGTCGATCCGAATCGCGAAAGCTCCTGCGTGCGCACCGAGCCGCAATTCGGACAGCGGACGGCAGCGCGTCGAAACGCGATCGGTTGCGACTCGATGCCGGTCGCGCGACTCGGATGCGGCGGCGCGATGCCGGCCTCGCAGAGCTTGCGCCGCGCTTCGGGCGCGATCCAGTCGCTGCTCCAGGGCGGCGACAGCGTAGTGACGATGCGCACCGATGCGTCGCTCACGGCGGCGACGGCCGAGCGAACGTCGGTCTCGATCACGCGTGTCGCCGGGCAGCCCGAATAAGTAGGCGTCAATGTGATCACCCATTCGTCACCGGCGCGGGCGACGTCGCGCACGATGCCGAGTTCGACGATCGATATCATCGGAATCTCGGGATCGACGACCGACCCCACCGCACGCCAGATCGACGCGATCGGATCCGGCTTGCCGGCGCGCGAGGACGGCGCACCGCGAGATTCGCTTTGCCCGATCCGCTCGGTCATCACCAGACGGCGTCCGGGCAGGCGCGCGAAAGGACTTGCATCTCGGCCAGGAGGCGCGACAGATGTTCGGTATGCACGCCCTGCTTGCCACCGCGCGAGCGAGCGCCCTGCATCCAGTCATCCGCCGGTGCCGCGAGCGTCGCCGCCGCGAATACCGATTGGACAGCGGTGTACCACGGTGCCTGCAGCGCTGCGGCATTCGCAGCGATGCCCGCGTCGGTCAACGCGCGTTCGGTCGCATCGACTGCGAACATCTCGCCCGTGTACATCCACAGCGCGTCGATCGCCGCCTGCATTCGCGCGTGCGAGTCGTCGGTTCCGTCGCCGAGCCGAATCACCCAGTCAGCCGAGCGTTCGACGTGATAGCGCGCTTCCTTGACCGCTTTTGCGGCGATGCCGGCGATGCGCTCGTCGCGCGAGACCGCCAGTTCGACGAGCAGCAGGACATGCCATTGGTCGAACAGGTACTGCCGTCCGATCGTGTCGGCGTAGTTGCCGTTCGGTTGCTCGACGAGCAGCAGGTTGCGGAAATCGGCGCCGTACCGGAAGTATGCAAGCTGATCCTCGGTGCGGCCCGGCGGCGCGTCACGCCCCTCGACCTCGCCCGCGTACGCAAGCCACAAGCGTGCCTGCCCGAGCAGGTCGAGTGCGACGTTCGCGGATGCGATGTCTTCTTCGAGGACGGGACCCTTGCCGACCCACTCGCCCAGGCGCTGCGCGAGCACGAGCCCGTTGTCGGCGAGGCGCAGGAGGTAGTCGAAAAGTTGCCGATTCGCTCGCATTGGAAATCAGAGGTGTATCCGAGCGCTGCGGAAATCGGGATCAGAGATGCATTTCCGGACGCTGCAACGCTTAAGCGGCGGACAGTTGCCGGAAATACATCTCTGACCCCGATTTCCCTAGATGTGCTTCACCTCGTCCGGCATGGGAAAGAACGTCGGATGCCGATACACCTTGTCGTTGGACGGCTCGAAGAACGCCGCGCGATCGGCCGGCGACGAGGCATGGATGTCGGAGGAACGCGCGGCCCAGATCGACACGCCTTCGTTGCGACGCGTGTAGACGTCGCGCGCGTTCCTGATCGCCATCTCGGCGTCCGGCGCATGCAGGCTGCCAACGTGCTTGTGCGCGAGCCCGTGCTGCGAACGGATGAACACTTCCCACAACGGCCATTCGACAGTCATCGGGACGCCCCCGCGAGGCTTTTCATGCGGCCTCCTTCGCCCGCGACGCATGTTTTTGCGCATGCGCGAGCGCCGCGTCGCGCACCCACGCGCCGTCGTCCCACGCCGTGATCCGCATGCGCATCCGGTCACGATTGCACGGACCGTGGCCCTTGAGCACCTCGTGGAATTCGCTCCAGTCGATTTCGCCGAAATCGTAATGTCCGCGTTCCTCGTTCCACGCGAGCTTGTCGTCGGGCATCTTCAGGCCAAGGTAATCGGCCTGCGGCACCGTCTGGTCGACGAAACGCTGGCGCAACTCGTCGTTCGACAGGAGCTTGATCTTCCAGCGCGCCGATTGCGCGCTGTGCACGCTCGCTGCATCCGGCGGCCCGAACATCATCAGCGACGGCCACCACCAGCGGTTCAGCGCATCCTGCGCCATCGCCTTCTGCTCGGGCGTGCCGCGGCACAGCGTCATCATGATGTCGAACCCCTGCCGCTGGTGGAATGACTCTTCCTTGCACACGCGAATCATCGCGCGCGCATACGGCCCGAAGCTGCAGCGGCAAAGCGGAATCTGGTTCATGATCGCCGCACCGTCGACGAGCCAGCCGACCGTTCCGATGTCGGCCCACGTCAGCGTCGGATAATTGAAAATGGACGAGTACTTGACCTTGCCGGCGTGCAGGTCGTCGATCATCTGGTCGCGGGAAACGCCGAGCGTCTCGGCCGCGCAATACAGGTATAGCCCGTG
>JALYSS010000095.1 GCA_030854685.1 Pseudomonadota bacterium
CAAAGACCTTGCCGCCATTCGCCAGGGTATAGATGCCCTGTGCCGCGAGTGCTTCGTAGTTGGGCATCGTCAGCGGACCGACATTGGACGGGACCGCGAACATCGTTTGCGTGCCCAGGTTGACCCGCGTGCGGCCGCGAACCTGCGTGACGGTATAGCTTTGGCGCAGGACGAGGCCGTCCGAGCCTGGCCCGTCGAGCGCGGTAATCGGCGGCAGCGCGACGTAGGAGAGTGGCAACTCCAGGTTCGTCAATCCGCCGCGCAGCTCCGTCTTGAACCGGATTTCGTACGACAGGTCGTCCTTGCCATTCGCATCCGTGTCAACGCTGATCCGATAGAGAACGTCGTCGCCGAAGTTGTAGTAGTTCGGCCCCCCGCCCGGTTCCTGCAACGGAATCGCGTTGAGGATGAAGACGACGTTAGCCGGATTGGTCCAGCTTCGGAACACGTAGAAATCGGTGTTGTCTGCCGTTGGGTCCTGCGCGATCAGCGGCGCTTCGCGGTGACTTGCTGCCATCGTGCCGCCGCTCCAGAGCGCAGCGCCGCAAAGTGCTGCGCCGCAGATAATCCGTGCGATGTCTTTCATGAAGCCTCCTGACGGGTTGGTTGATTACCGTGCGAGCAGCGCCCGCATTTCGCTGGATCTCCAGGTGGAGATGCAATGACGTACGACTGTCGGCGGAATTTGGATGCGGCTGGGAAGAAACTTCGAAGTGCACCCGGTCGCGCAGCAAGGCCGAGCGGACGCTCGACCGATGAAGGAAACAATCGGACCGATGCGAATTGGTTACCGACGAGTGGCGTTGCGGATCCAGACAGCCGTGGCGGACGGATCAGTCCAACGCGCGCGCATCCGGCCTGCCGGCTCCGAAGGTGTAAAGCAGGTTCATCAGAAAATTCGTTCCGGACTTGCGGAAAAGATCTGCATGTTCAAGCGGTAGACATCCCTGATCCGGCGCCGGAAAGTCTTTTTCATGCGCTCCCTTGCGGTATCCGTCTCTTCGTTGACGATATCGGAGCCAAGCGCCCGCAACGTTTCGATCCGCCGCCAGGTGCGGAGGTTGATCGCTTTTTGCAAAAATGGACTGAACAAGAACTGGGCACGAAATTTCAGCAGGGTGGCCCGAGGCATCCACGGCTGCATGTAGGGCAGCCGAGTCGGTAAATATTTCGCGCTCTTCGAGAAGGCTTTACGGCGTGCGGGAATCAAATCAACTTTCGCAAAACGTACGGGTTCTGCGACGCACCGCTTCGAGCAGTGTGTCTGCGCCTAGAACGGCGACGCCACGAACGCGCCGTAGCACATCGCGACGCCAACCAGCGTGATCGCCGCCGCACTCGCGACCGGCAGCCAATGCGGCCAGCGGGCGCCGGCCCGGGGACGGCCGATGCGGTCGCGGCCATAAAGGAATGCCAGCCCCACCACGGTCAGTGTCGCGGCCAGGCCAACGCTGAACGCGAGCACCAGAAGCAGCCCGTACACCGTCTTGTTCAGCGCCACCGTGGCAAGCAGCAGCACCAATGCCGAAGGACACGGCACGAGGCCTCCGGAGATGCCCAGCGCCAGCAGGCTGCGCCAGGTGATGCGTTCTCCCGCGGTCCCCGGCGGCAGATGCGAGTGCACGGTGCCGCCGTGCGAATGCTTCAGCGCGCCTGAATGGTCGTGATGATGATCTTCCGCATGATCATGATGACGGTGGTGATCGCCGTGATCGTGCGCGTGTGCGCCGGCGCCGCTCACATGGGAAAATGCCAATCCACGACGCTGAGCAATCCCGCTCGGCCGCGCTGCCAAGCTGAACGGCGCCAACGTCATCGTCGCCGAGACGGCCCGATCGACGTGACGGTATTGACGCCGTCCGGACCATGCCGCACGCGCCCCGCGCCAGCGCTGCGCCAGCAAGACGATGCCCATGCCCAGTACGAGCAACCCGGATAGGAGACTGAGGACCGGAAACAGCCGCTCGGGCACGATGAAGCGGGACGCGAACAGCGTCGCGAATCCAAGCGCGAAAACGCCGAGCGTGTGCGTGATGGTGACCGTCACACCGAGGAACAGCGCGTGCCGCGGCGTTCCGCGTGAACCGATCAGGTAGGCACCGACGACGGTCTTGCCATGTCCCGGCGAAAAGGCGTGCAGCGCACCGAGCACCATAGCTGCCAGCAGCGCGAGCAGCGCGATATGGAAGGGCACGTTCGGGGCGGAAATCAGGTCGACCAGCCGGCGCGTCTCGCGCATCAGCCAGGGACCCGACGTGGCATCGCCCGGTTGTACGCTCGCCCGGCTCGTCGGCGGCGTAGTTCCGGGCCGCGGTTCCAGCGCCTGTGCGCCGACCGGAATCGGGCCGCGAACAAATGTCAGGTGAATCGCGCGCTCCGCGAGCGGTCCGCTCGCCGGCATCGCTTTCAGCGCCTCGGTGAGGCCTCCCGTCATTGACGTGCTGAACGCATTCGTGTCGAACACGGCGAACGATGGCGCAGCCTCCACGGCAATCTCCTGCCAGCCGAAGCGGCCCGGATAATTCCGGTTAGCAAATGCCACAACGTGTTTCGCGTCCCCGCCGAGGATTGCCAGGGCTCCCGTGAAATCGACGTCCAGCCGCAGCGAGAATCCGCCCTGCTCGGTGGGCAGGCTCGTCGTCCAGCGCACTGCGCGAAGCGGGATCGCGATCCCGTCCACCGTCAACTCGAGCCCGTCGGCGAAGCTCGGCGCCAGGCGTTGCGCATAGGCATCCCGCTCAACCTGCGACGTCACGCCGTCGCCGTCCACGTCGGCCAGGTGCAGCTCGCGCAGCGCCGGCAGTTGGCCGAATACGACCGAGTAATGCACGTGGACGCGGTCCTCGGCGAGCCGCAGACCGCAAAATTGATTGATGGTGAAATTGCCGAGCAGGCTCGCCACCGTATCGGCGCGGCTGACGATCGACGCGGTTGCTACGATGGCAAGCACGATCGCGGTAACGAGCCGCCTGGCGAGCGCCGATGGACGGCGACCGTTCGAATGCGCGTCAGTGCACATGCTTGTGCGAGTGCTCGATGTCCCCGTCATGATGATGCGGGTGATTGTGCAGCACGGGCCGGGACCCGTAACGCTGTTCGATCCGTCCGACTTTCCAGAATGCGACGGACAGGCCCCACGCCGCCAGGAACAGACCGACGATGATGTAGCCGAGCACTCCGAAATCTAGTCCGGCGATGAAATCGTAGAACGGGCCGTGCAGGCTCAGCATCGTGATCAGCACCTGCAGCAGTTCGATGCTTCCGATCACCAGCGCGACCGCGATGGAGAGGCTGGTAGTCGTGATGTTGTAGAAGATCTTGCGCAACGGATTGAGGAAGGCCCAGTTGTAGGCTTTCGACATCAGCACGCCGTCGGTGGTGTCCATCAGCGACATCCCCGCAGCAAAGAGAATCGGCAGGCACAGCACGGCGGGGATCGGCAGGTTGCCCGCCGATGCCCCCGCCGTCATCGCCAGCAAGCCGACCTCCGACGCGGTATCGAAGCCCAGGCCGAACAGCAGTCCGAGCGGATACATCTGCCAGCTCTGGTTCAGAAACTTCTGCAGCCGGCCTCCGAACAGGCGATTGATGAGTCCGCGGCGGAGCAGCAATTCCTCAAGGTGCCGATGGTCATGCGTACCCGACTTCGCCTTTTTCCATACGCCGAGGATATCCATCAGCACCAGGACGTTCAACACGCCGATGATCCACAGAAATGTTCCGGACACCGTGGCGCCAAGGATGCCGCCGATATTCCTGAGCTCCGGCAGTTGCTGCTTTACCGCGACGGCGGCGAACGCGATGCCGACCGCAAGGCACAGGACGATCGTCGAATGCCCCAATGAAAAGAAAAACCCGATGCCCAATGGCCGGCGGCCTTTCTGCAGCATGTACCGAACGGTGTCGTCGATCGCGGCAATATGGTCGGCGTCGAAGGCATGCCGCAGTCCGAACATGTACGCGACGAATCCCAGGCCGACCAGTGCGGGAAAATCCGCTGCGTAGTGCAGGTAAAGTCCCCAGCCGACGACATGAAGCGTGGCAATAAAGCCGTACAGCCCGGCAAGCCGTGTCCATTCGCTGGCGGAAAACGCGAGCCCGGACCGTCGCGTCGCAGCGGTCACGGCTACATAGACGTAATCGGACAAGTCGTTTCCCCGGAGAAAGGCGATTCGTAGCAGAACCGTACGCGGAACGACGCAAACTGGATGCAGGCGTCCGGGTAGCGTCCAGAACGAGCCTCGCGCCGTACACCATGAGGACGTATCGCCGGCCGACGCCACCGGCGCGCGATCATCCATTCAGCAACTATTGCACCAGCAACCCGTCGAAGGCCTCGATGACTGCTCTGTACGCATTTCTGCCGCGTTGCCGGGCGCTGGCGCTGTGGGTCGCGCTCGCGACAATCGTTCCCATCG
Organism: Pseudomonadota bacterium; assembly: GCA_030854685.1. Lineage (GTDB taxonomy): Bacteria > Pseudomonadota > Gammaproteobacteria > Burkholderiales > Casimicrobiaceae > VBCG01. Next base: position 4,419 of record JALYSS010000095.1, read on the forward strand.
CCGCTTCCGGCGCCGCCATTTCCCCGGCGCCCATCGCCGTTCCCGATGCACCGTATCGTGCGCCCTACCTGCCGAGCGACGACAATGAAGTCCTGCAACAGGTGCCCCCGGCGTCCGATCCTGCAGTGCGCCGAATGGCGATCCTACGCGTCGAGCTGAACGTGAGCCCGACCAGTCTCCGCGTCGCGGATCAGCTCGCCGCGGCGTATCTCGGTTTCGGGCGTCGGCTCGGCGATGCGCATTACGCGGGCTACGCCGAGGCGGTCATCGCACCATGGATGGCGGCTGCGTCGCCCCCGGTTGCTGCTCTGGTCCTGCAAGCGACGATCCTGCAGGTTCGTCATGAGTTCGATCCTGCGCGCAAACTCCTCCAGCAGGCACTCGCGCACGACCCCCGCAATGTGCAGGCGTGGCTGACGCTGGCGACAATCGACACGGTACAGGGCGACTACGTCGCGGCTGCGCACGCGTGCGGCGAAACCGGCCGAACGCGCGGCTTGGCCGTCAACGTCGCGTGCGAGGCGAACCTGCGCGAGTACCAGGGACGGGCGCGACAAGGCATCGCACTGCTCGAGCAAATCGACGCCAACGCATCGGGTCAGTCGTCGGAATCCAGTGCATGGGTGCAGGGTCTGCTGGCGGAAAGCTTCGAGCGGCTCGGCGACTGGACGAGCGCCGAGACCCACTATCGCAAAGCCTTGGTAGCCACCCCGGACGACAATTTCCTGCTGGTCGCCTACGCGGATTTTCTTCTCGATCGCAAGCGCCCGCGCGAGGT
>JALYSS010000100.1 GCA_030854685.1 Pseudomonadota bacterium
GGGGTCAGAGCTGTAATACTTCGCAGGCATTTCCTGCGAAGTATTACAGCTCTGACCCCAATTTCAGGGCGAAGTATTACGGCTTTGACCCCAATTTCCGCGCGCATCATTTCTCCGCATCCACCAGTCCCCGAACGAACCACTTCTGCATCACGAGCACGACCAGCGCCGGCGGCAGCAAGGCGAGCATCGCGGTCGCCATCACGAACTGCCATTCGATCAGCGTGTCGCCACCCGCGACCATGCGCTTGATGCCGATCACGACCGTATACATGTCCTCGCGCGTCGTCACCAGCAACGGCCACAGGTACTGGTTCCAGCCGTAGATGAACATGATGACGAACAGTGCCGCCATGCTGGTGCGCGACAGCGGAAACAGGATGTCGACGAAAAAGCGCATCGGCCCGGCGCCGTCGATGCGCGCGGCTTCGGTGAGCTCGTCGGGCAGCGTGAGGAAGAACTGCCGGAACAGGAAGGTGGCGGTCGCCGAGGCGATCAGCGGCAGCGTGAGGCCCGCGTAGGTGTCCACCATCCCCAGTTCAGCGACGACCTTGTACGTCGGCAGGATGCGCACCTCGACCGGCAGCATCAGCGTGATGAAGATCAGCCAGAAGCAGGTGCGGCGAAACGGGAACCGGAAATAGACGATCGCGAACGCCGACAGCATCGAAATCGAGATCTTGCCAAGCGCGATGCACATCGCCATCACGAGGCTGTTCCACATCATCCGGCCGACCGGCGCCTTCGACCCCGCCGTGCCGCCGTGAAACAGCACCGCGCCGTAATTGTCGAGCAGATGCGTGCCGGGCGTCATCTGCATCGGCACCGACGTCACCTGGTCGAAGGTCAGCGTCGACGCGACGAACCCGACGTACAGCGGCAACGCGACGATGGCGACGCCCGCGATCAGGATCAGGTGGCTCACGAGCGTTCCGACGGGACGATGTTCGATCATTGCGCGGGTCAGTACTGGACCTTGCGTTCGACGAAGCGGAACTGGACCACCGTGAGCCCGATGACAATCGCCATCAGGACCACCGACTGCGCGGCGGAACCGCCCAGGTCCAGCGCCTGCACGCCGTCCTGGTAGACCTTGAACACCAGGATCGCTGTCGCCTGCACCGGGCCGCCGCTGGTCGCCGCGTCGACGATCGCGAACGTGTCGAAAAACGCGTAGACGATGTTGACGACGAGCAGGAAGAACGTCGTCGGCGACAGCAGAGGAAAAACGATGGTCCAGAAACGCCGGCCGGGGCCCGCGCCATCGATGGCAGCGGCTTCGATCAGCGATTTCGGAATGGACTGCAGGCCGGCCAGGAAAAAGAGGAAGTTGTAGCTGATCTGCTTCCAGACCGCTGCGATCACGATCAGCGCCAGCGCCTGGCGGGCATTCAGCAGGTAATCCCAGACGTAGCCCAGCGCGCGCAGCCAATGCGTCACGACGCCGAGCGTCGGATTGAGCAGGAATACCCATAGCACCGCCGCGACCGCCGTCGCGACCGCGTACGGCCAGATCAGCAGGTTCTTGTAGACCTTCGCGCCCCGGATGATGCGATCGGCGAATACGGCGAGCAGCAGCGCGACGGAGAGGCCGATCCCCGCGACCAGCACGGAGAACACGGCGGTTACCCGGAACGACGCGAGGTAACGGGGGTCCTGGATCAGGTCGCGGAAATTGTCGAACCAGACGAACTGCGTCCTGGCGCCGAACGCATCCTGGATCAGCAGCGATTGGTACAGCGCCTGGCTCGCGGGCCAGAAGAAGAACACCAGCGTGATGATGAGTTGCGGGGCGACCAGCGCAAGCGGCAGCCACCGCGACTTGAAGACGACGCGCTTTTCCATCGACCCTCGGCCGGAATGCCCCGCCACGATTCCCGCGACGGGGCTTGCGGGACGCCGCGGTTTTAGCGCGTCCCGCCGGACATTACTTGTTGGCTTTCTGGAACCGCTCGAGTTGCTCGTTGCCGCGCTTCACCGCTTCATCGAGCGCCTGCTTGGCGGTCTTCTGGCCGCTCCAGACGGATTCGAGCTCTTCGTCGTTGATGTTGCGAATCTGCACGAAGTTGCCGAGGCGCAGGCCCTTGGAATTCGCCGTCGGCGGCTTGTTCGTGAGTTCCTTGATCGCGATGTCGGTGCCCGGATTCTTCTCGTAGAAGCCCTGTTGCTTCGTCAATTCATACGCCGCCAGCGTGATCGGAACGTAGCCGGTCGTCTGGTGCCAATCGGCCTGGATTTCCGGTGACGACAGGAACGTGAAGAATTTGGCGATGCCCTTGTAGACCGCCGGATCCTTCTGGTTCAGCACCCACAGCGTCGCACCGCCGATGATCGTGTTCTGCGGCGCGCCCTTGACGTCGGCGTAATACGGCAGCGTCGCGACACGCCAGGCGAACTTGGCGTTTGCCTTGATGTTGGAGTACGAACCCGACGACGTGGTGATCATTCCGCACTCGCCGCTGGTGAACTTGGCGAGCGGTTCGTCCTTGCGGCCGGCGTAGGTGAACGTGCCCTTCTTGGCCCAATCGGAGAGGTTCTGGATGTGGCGCACCTGCAACGGTCCGTTGAACTCGAGGCGCGTGCCGAGCCCGCCGAAGCCGTTCTGCAGCGTGGCGAACGGCACGTTATGCCAGGCGCTGAAGCTTTCGAGCTGCACCCACGACTGCCATCCGGTCGTGAAGCCGCAGGCCGCCCCGGACGCCTTCAGCTTTTCGGCTGCGGCACCGACTTCGGGCCAGGTCTTGGGCGGATTGGCGGGGTCGAGACCGGCTTTCTTGAACGCGTCGTCGTTGATGTAGAGCACCTGCGTCGAGCTGTTGAACGGCATCGAGATCAGGTGGCCGCTCGTGTCCGAGTAATACGAATAGACGGCGCCGAGGAAGGACTTCGGATCGAATTTCTCGTGCGCTTCGGCCATCAACTGGTACACCGGCTTGACCGCGCCCTTGGCGGCCATCATCGTCGCAGTGCCCACTTCGAACACCTGGACGATCTGCGGCGGATTGCCCGCGCGGTAGGCCGCGATGGCCGCAGTCATCGACTCGTCGTACTGACCCTTGTAGACCGGGTTGACCTTGTACTCGGTTTGCGACGCGTTGAACTTGTTGGCGATCTCATCGACCTTGTCGTTGAGCTTGCCCGTCATCGAATGCCACCACTGGATCTCGACGACCGCCTGCGCCGCCGTGGCCATGCCAGCCAGGGCGACCGCGGCCGCGATGCATGCAACCCGCTTGATGCGATGAGTCATGACTCCTCCTGAGGAAATGGTCGAGCGGCTGGCGTGCCGCCTTCGGGTTGCGATTCTATTGCAAAAAACGAAATGGGGGTCAGCGATGCAATATTCGACGAGGAATTCGGGTCCGCCGGGCACCATGGGGCACGCCCTGCTACACTTTCGCGCTCTCGAGAATCGGGGGATTCCATTCATGCTGCAAGCAGACCTTTCGCGGCGCCGTTCACGGCACTTGCGCGCGGACGCCGTCGTGGCCTCGCTCCCGTGGATCGTCATCACGTGCGCACTCGCGTTCGCGCTGCCGGTCGCAGCGCAACCGTTCCCCACGAAAGCGGTCAAGCTCATCGTGCCGTTCCCGGCCGGCGGACCGCTCGACGCGACGGGGCGCGCCATCGCGCAGAAGCTCACCGAGGCGTGGGGCCAGAGCGTCATCGTCGAAAACAAGCCGGGCGCGGGCGGCAACATCGGCGCGGACCTCGTGGCGAAGTCGCCACCGGACGGCTACACGGTCGTCATGGGCGCGCTCTCGACGCACGCGGTCAATCCGAGCCTCTATCCGAAGATGCCGTACGACGCCCAGAAGGACTTCGCGCCGATCACGCTCGTCGCGATCACGCCGAACGTCCTCGTCGTCAATCCTTCGTTGCCCGTGCACTCAGTGAAGGAATTGATTGCTTATGCGAAAGCGCATCCGGGCAAGCTTTCGTTCGGTTCCGGCAGCATCGGCAGCGCGGGCCACCTGGCCGGCGAACTGTTCAACGTCGATGCGGGCGTCGACATGGTCCACGTTCCGTACAAGGGCGCGGCACCCGCGATGCAGGCGCTGCTCGCGGGCGACACGCAACTGATGTTCGACAACCTCGCGAGCGCAACCGCGCAGGTCAAGGCGGGCAAGCTGCGCGCGCTCGCGGTGACGACCGCGCAACGCTCGAAGCTCGCACCCGACCTGCCGACGATGGCGGAAGCCGGGCTTCCGGGTTTCGATATTTCGACGTGGTTCGGCTTGCTGGCGCCAGCCGGAACTCCACCCGATGTGATCGCGAAATGGAACGCCGACGTGACGAAGATCCTGTCTGCTCCCGAGATGCGCGATCGGCTCGCGGCACAGGGCGCGGAAGCGGCACCCGATACACCGGCCGAGTTTGCGCGTTTCATCGCGAGCGAGCTCACGAAATACGCGCGGATCGTGAAGACGTCGGGGGCGAAGGTCGATTGATCGAGTCGGAGCGATGAAAATGTTTGCCCCACGCGCATTCGCGGCATTGATTGCAGTACTGGCAATCGGTTTCGCGCCGGTTGCGATGGCGCAAGGCGCGGCAAGCTATCCGGCGAAACCCGTGCGGCTGGTCGTGCCGTTTCCCGCGGGCGGCACGACGGACATCCTGGCACGCGCCGTCGCGCAGAAGCTCACGGAAGCGTGGGGGCAGCAGGTGATCGTCGACAACCGGCCCGGCGCCGGAGGCAACATCGGCTCCGAGCTCGTCGCGAAATCGACGCCCGATGGCTATACGCTGTTGATGGGTACCGTCGGCACGCACGCGATCAATCCGAGCCTGTACGCAAGGATGCCGTACGACCACGTGAAGGATTTCACGCCGGTCATCCTCGTCGCCGGCGTACCGAACGTGCTGGTCGTCAATCCGTCGCTGCCGGTGCATTCCGTGCAGGAGCTGATCGCGTACGCGAAAGCCAATCCCGGCAAACTCAATTTCGCGTCGTCGGGCAACGGGACGTCGATCCACCTCGCCGGTGAATTGTTCAAGACGATGACCGGCGTGCAGATGACGCACATTCCGTACAAGGGCAGCGCACCCGCGCTCACCGACCTGGTGGGCGGGCAGGTGCAATTGATGTTCGACAACCTGCCGTCGTCGCTGCCGTTCATCAAGGCGGGCAGGCTGCGTTCGCTCGCCGTCACGAGCGGAACGCGCGCCGCGGCATTGCCCGACCTGCCGACGCTTGCCGAGTCCGGCCTTGCAGGATTCGAAGCGTCGTCGTGGTTCGGCCTACTCGCCCCTGCCGGCACGCCGCACGACATCGTCGCGAAGCTCAACGGCGCGATCGCGAGCTGGCTGGCTTCCCCCGAGGCTAAGTAAAAGCTCTCGGCGCAAGGCGCGATTGCCGCCGGCGGCACGCCCGACGCATTCGTCCGGCACATCGCCGCCGAAACGTCGAAATGGGCCAAGGTCGTGAAGGCGAGCGGCGCGCACGTCGACTGACG
>JALYSS010000103.1 GCA_030854685.1 Pseudomonadota bacterium
GGCACGACGAGCAGCGTCATGTCGCCCAGTGCGCGGTAGAGCTCGGGAAAGCGCACGTCGTAGCAGATGGAAAGCCCGACCCGTCCACACGGCGCGGCAAAGCTCGTCGGCTCGCCGCCTGCCTTAATGGTCTTCGCCTCGTCGTAGTCCTCATCGCCGTGGGTGTAGTGAAACAGATGGATCTTGTCGTAACGCGCGAGTCGTGTGCCATCGGGTCCGTACACCAGCAGCGACTGCTTCGTTCGAGTCGGAGTGTCGCAGGCCAGTGGCACGCTGCCACCTATGACGTACTGCCGGTGCTCCCGCGCCATGCGCGCGAGAAATGCCTGTTGCGCTCCGTCGCCGTCGGACTCCTGTGCCGCGAGCTTGTCGCGCGAGCGAAGTCCCATCAGGCCGAAGTTCTCCGGCAGCAGCACGAGCGATGCGCCGGCAGCCGCGGCGTTCGCGATCAATGCGCCGGCGGCGCGCAGGTTCTCATCGACGTTTGCGCCGGACGTCATCTGGATCGCTGCCACGCGTAGCGGCGTCGAAGTCATCGCGTTCATCTGCCTGTCCTCGAAATGTTACGGTCATCGCGCGCGGCTTCAGCGCGTCGCCGCCGACGATTGCACGGCGGACGCGTCGCGTGCGCCGGCGCGCGTGACAACGGGGTCGTCCCAGCTGCCCGACACGTCGTATTGGTAGCTGAACAGCTGGTCGAAGGGATTGTTGAGCATTTTCTGAGCGAGCAACGTGCCTGCGCCCACCACCGCGCCGAGCAGCGGATTCGCGATGAACAACGCGGCGGCGCCCACCGATACGCCGGACGACAGCGACGGTTGCACGCGCACTTTCAAACGTTGCGTCTCACGCGCGAGATCGACGTCGCCGGCAATGTTCACGACGGCGGCAGGACCGACGAGCCGAAGGGCGTCGGTGTGCATGACGCCGCTGTCCATCCGCACGTCGCCCGCTACGCTGTCGAACGCGAAGCCCTCGCTGAACACGTCGCGAAAATCGAGCGAGATGCGCCGCGGCAACGCCTGCAGCGACAGCACGCCGAGCAACCGCCCGACACCCGGCTCGAGCTTCGTGAATTGACCGGGGCCTGAGTGCAGCTTGAAATTGCCGGCCAGCGACGGATAGTCGAATTCGCTCGGTCCACCCGTCCATGACACCTGGCCTTCGATCTTCGTCGCAGCGCCTTTCACCGCGTCGGGCCATCCGAAGCGACCGAGAAACGCGCCCGCCTCCTTGACGTCGACGACGACATCGAGGAGTGTCCGCGAACGACCCGACGCATTGCGCCACCAGCCTTTCGCGTCGATTCGACCGGCATCGTTGGCGAGTGCAAGCTTCTGAATCTGCCAGTCGGCACCGAGCGGTTGCGCCAGCAACTCGAGCTTGCCGAGCGCGCGCCCATGCTTCAGCAGCGTGTCCGCGACGAGATCGACGGCGGGCCAATGGCGGTCGGCGCCTGAAGGCGTCGCTGCCGCATTCGCATTACCGGTTGCGTCGCTTTCGGTGGAAGCCGGCGGCGTCAATCGCGTCAAGCGCGCAATGAGGCGACCATTGGGCTGCGTCGGCGTCGCGCTCCTCCAAGTGGCGGTTCCTGCGAGCTCGGTGCCATCGAGCGTGAGCCGCCAGTCGGCGTTCCGGCGCCGCGCCGTCGTCTTCAGTCCCGTGAAGTTCCGGCCCAGCGCCTGCAGACTCGATGCCTGCAGGTCGAGGCCGTCGAGCGACAGAGCGTCGGCACGCTCATCGTTCGCGGTACTCTCCGATGGCAAGTTGACGGCCAGCCAATCGTCGATGTTCAACGATGCGACGTCCGCGCGGATCCAAACGCCGGGTTGCTCGGGTTCGGCGGCATCGCCGGCCGCTTTTCCGACGAGCACGAGCGCGCGGTCGATTACCGATGTGTGCCCGCCTGGCTGACGACGATGCAACAGCACCTTCGCGATGTCGCCGTACGCAATGGCGATGCGGTCTTCCTGCGGTTTCAATTCGTGCCGCTCGATCCGGAGCGGCACCGTCTCGCTCGCCCGCTTGCCAATCGGCGCCGGAAGGTCGATGCTCGCGCCGGCAAGCGACGACTCGACACTCCACGCGGCCTGCCGATCGCGCGCGTCAAGCGTCAACTTCCAGTCTGTGCTTCCGGTCACGTGCGCAAGAAGCGGTGCGTCGTACTCGTTTCGCACCTGTTGCACATCCGCGGTTCCGCTGCCGGTCAGGTGCACGCGGCCACCCTCGCTCGCGAGCTCGACCTTGACGGGACCACCGAAGGCCCGTGCGGTGAGATCGGTTGCGCGGATATCGTGCTCGGTAAATAGCAGCTTGCCGTTGACGTCGGTAAGTGGCGGTACGCCCGCCATCTGCACGCCGTTGGACGCAAACTGATATTCGCCGGCGATCGTCGTTTGCGCCGGGTCATGCAACGGCAGCTCGAACTTGAGCGCCAGGCGGCCGTCGCCGCTCGCGCTCGCGTCATCGTTGAAGTGGCCGATCCAATCCGCGACGGGGCTGTTCGCGACGAATGCGAGGAACTGGATCGTGGGCCCGCTGGCAGTGCCGTCGATCTGCAGGACCGGATGCGCATCGTGCAGATCGGCAATCTCCGCGTGCGTCGCGCCGATCTGCGCGCTCTGCACTCGCGCGCTCGACGCATCGATGAGCAGCTTCGACCCCTCGATGCGCACTTCGGCCGCAATGGCGGTGATCGGGGGCCAGCGATCGGCGTAGTCCAGCGTGGCGTCATGCGCGTTCACCGCAAGCTGGAACTGGCCGCCCTTTCCCTGGGGAAACGGGAACAGCGCGAGGTCTCCCGCGATGGCGAGCGTGGCATCGCTGGATGTTCCCTTCACGAGCGCACGTCGCAGCCAATCGCGCACGGCCGGTGCGGCGTTAACGGGCAGGTAACGATGCGCGCCCGCAAGGTTCGCCCGCGTCAGTTGCGCCTTCAGGTCGACGTCACCCGGTCCGGTCGGATGCGAGCGCCACATGCCGGCACTTGCTCCCGATGCGTCGGCATTCGCGAAGACAACGTCTTTCCATTGCACCTGCGTTTCGCCGCCGCCCCGTGTCCAGCTGACATCGCCCTTTACGCTGTCGAAGCGGATTGGCTCGGCGAAGAGCTTCGGCAAGGTGACCGTCGCGTCGTTGCCTGCAAGGCGCAGCTTGCCGCCCCGTTCGTTCACGTCCACGCTTCCCGACAGGTTGGCAGCACCGGGCAGCGCGTCCCGGGAGGTGATCCCGACGTGTTGGAAGTCCGCTTTCACCGAGTAGCGCGTGGGAGCGTCGGCAGTACCCGTCCATCCGAGCTGACCGTTCCGTACCGTTCCGTGCGGCGCGAGACGTGCAAGGTCGTGTCGCGCGGCCTCCGACAATGGCAGATGGGCCGCGATGGCGGCGAGCGGTCGCAGATCGATCTCTTGGAATGCCAGGCTGCCCCCCGTCTCCGCGCCGCCCTTGGGCGTACGCAGCGTGAGCTTCAGATCGGTCGGCTCAATCCCGGTTCCGTCGGGCAACGCAACCGACAGTTGCCTTCCGGTGAATTCGGTGCGGGCAGCGTCGCGCTTCCACTCGGCGCGTCCTGCGACATGCGCAAGCGACAGCGGCGCGAGGTTGTCGCCAAACGTCGCCCGCACATCGGCGAGCTCGAGGTCGGCGGCGACGTCGGTTGCCTGCGATTGCGCGAAATCGACCCAGACGCGTAGCGCGCCTTTGCCGCTTTCGATGGCGAATGGCAGCGGCAACCATTCGCGCCATGCCGAAACGTCGGCGTAATCGAGGCGAAGGTAAAGCTTGCCCCGCAGCGATTTCAGGTCCGTCAATGATTTGCCGGTCACGTCAGCGCGCAAGTCGATCGGAGCGGCGAGTTCCGCGGGCGGGACACCTGTCAGGCCGGCACGATGATGGCCCAATCGCTGTTCAAGCCGGAACTGCACGTGATCGAGCAGCAACTGGGGGGCGCGACGCAACTCGTCGTTCCACGCGACCAACGCGTCGGTCACGACCACCTGCGGTTGCCGCATCAGCCAGCCGGCGAACGCCGAGTCGTCGACGTTGTCCTCGGAGGCCATTTCGATGCCGGCCACGTGAAGACGGCCCGCAACATCGCGGCGCACCGACAGCCGGGGCGATACGATCAGCAGTTCCTTGAGTCGCAGATCGAGGAACGGCAGCGACGTCCATGCGACCAGCAAATCGACACGCGGCAGTTCGAGAAGCGTGCCGGTTTCGCCTGCGCGTTCACGCACGCGAAAGCCGCGAATCGACAGCCGGGGGTTCCAGCCGTCCCAACCGGTGACAATGCTGTCGATTTCGACCGGCTGGCCGATTTTCGAGCCGAGCCACTGCGCGATCTCGGTCCGATGCGCTTCGATCTGCGGATAGGCGACGAGCCGGATGGCCAGCAACAGCGCGCAAAATGCACCGACGACGAAGACTGCGGCCTTCGCGGCGAACCGCAGCACACGGTCGACTCGGGATGACGCCGGCACAGTCGAAGGCATAATGAAAGTGAATTGAAGCGCAAACGATTGTAGCGGAAGACCCGGGCGGCGCGTGTTCGCCAGCCTCTTCAACGAAGTTACCCGCCCACGATGGACCTTGATCGCGCGCTGTCGTTCAGCCACTACGCCGAGCACGCGCTTCTCGCGCAGGCTGCGCTTCGCGATGAGCTCGTCGCGACGCTCGATGCACCATTCGACTGGACGAAGACAATGGCGGCGGTCGACGCCGTTGTTGCCGGTGGCGATGCCGGCGCGCTCGCGGCGGCATTGCGGGTGCTTCGTCGGCACCTGTTTCTGCATACATTGGCGCGGGACCTCACCGGACGAGCGCCGTTTGGCGAAGTCGTGCAGGCGATGACGACGCTGGCCGAGCGGGCGCTTCGTGCCGCCGTCGATCTTCACACGCGAGCACTGACTGAACGTCATGGCATCCCGCTCGGCGAGACATCCGGCGCGCCGCAACGGCTGATCGTCGTCGGGATGGGCAAGCTCGGCGGTCGCGAGCTCAACGTGTCGTCCGACGTGGACCTGGTCTTCGTCTACCCGGAAGAAGGCGAAACCGCCGGTCCGACGCGGATTTCCAACCGCGAATTCTTCGATCGTCTGGGACAGCGGATCGTGGCCGCGCTCGGTCGCGTCGACGCCGACGGTTACGTGTTCCGCGTCGATACGCGATTGCGTCCCTATGGGGCAAGCGGGCCGCTCACCGTTTCGTTCGGTGCACTCGAGCAGTATCTCGTGACGCAAGGCCGGACGTGGGAACGCTACGCCTGGCTCAAGGCACGTGCGCTCACCGGCGAGTGTCACGACGGGCTAGCCGAACTGGTGACGCCGTTCGTCTATCGCAAGTATCTCGACTACGATGCCTACGAAGGGTTGCGCGGCATCCACCGGCAGATCCGCGACCAGGAAAAACGCCGGGATTACGCCAACGACATCAAGCTCGGCGCGGGCGGGATCCGCGAAATCGAGTTCATCGTCCAGGCACTGCAGATCGTGCGCGGCGGCCGCGATCCGGCGCTTCGGCTGCAGGGAACCGTGCCGGCACTTGCGGCGCTCGCCGAACGACAATTGATCGCACCGCATGCCGCGACGGTCCTCCACGACGGCTACCTGTTCCTGCGCGCACTCGAGCATCGATTGCAATACCGGGATGACCGCCAGACGCAGCGTCTTCCGTCCGAGGCCGGCGAGCGAGCGCTGGTGGCCGAGGCGCTCGATTTCGCGTCCTCCAGCGACTTCGACAACGCGCTCCTCCGGCATCGCGATCAGGTGGCCCGCCAGTTCAACGCGGTGTTCGACGCGCCCGACGACGCGGCGTCGAATGCAGACCCGCCCAATCGCTACGTCGCGCTGTGGGACGATCCGCAGTCGACACCGGAAATGCTGGCCGAGCTCGAAGCCGCCGGTTTCGATGCGCCCGCCGAACTCGTGCACGCGCTGCTTCGAATGCGCGAAAGCCGCCGCTACCTGCAACTGCCGGCGCTATCGCGCGATCGCTTCGACCGCCTCGTGCCGGCGCTCATTGCGGTCGCCGCCGAGCATCCAGGCGCCGGAGCGCCGCCGGCGGCGGTATTGCAGCGCCTGCTCGGACTGCTGGAAGCGGTGAGCGGGCGCAGCGCCTATCTCGCGCTGCTGATCGAGCATCCGCCACTGCTGCCGCGACTCGCGCAGTTGATGGGTGCGTCCGCGTGGGCCGCGGATTACCTGACCCGACGGCCATTGTTGCTCGACGAATTGCTCGACGCACGCGTCCTGCTGGCCGAACCCGACTGGAACGGCTGGCGCACGGAACTCGATCGCTTGCTCGTGCCGCACGCGCAGGACGCGGAAGCCGCGATGGATACGCTGCGGCATTTCCAGCACGCGCAGACGTTTCGACTCCTCGCGCAGGACCTTGCAGGCCAGACGACCGTCGAGCGGCTTGCCGATCACCTTTCCGCATTGGCCGACACCATACTTTCCGCGACGCTTAGCCGCTGCTGGTCGCAATTGCACGGTACCGAACCACCGCACTTCGCGATCATCGGCTACGGCAAGCTTGGTGGAAAGGAACTGGGATACGCCTCGGACCTCGATCTCGTGTTCCTCTACGACGCCGATCCAGCGCGCTCCGGCGACGACGTCGCGCCGGAACGTTATGCACGCCTCGCGCAACGCATCAACACGTGGCTCACGAGCGCGACGGGCGCCGGGCGCCTGTACGAGACCGACCTGAGGCTCCGCCCGGACGGCGCGGCGGGCCTGCTCGTTTCCAGCATCCGAGCATTCGAGCGCTACCAGCGCGAGCAGGCGTGGACGTGGGAGCGCCAGGCGCTGACGCGGGCGCGCTTCGTCGCCGGCGATCCGCGGGTCGGCGCGGCATTCGAGGCGACACGTGAAGGCGTCTTGCGTCTTTCGCGCGAGCGCGCGCGCCTTGCCGGTGACATCATCGACATGCGCAGCCGAATGGCAGCCGAGCACGTCAACCGCACGCCGCTGTTCGACCTGAAGCACGATCCGGGCGGCATGGTCGACATCGAGTTCGCCGTGCAATTCCTCGTCCTCGCATTCGCGCATTCCCATCCGGAACTGACGCGCAATGCGGGGAACATCGCGTTGCTCGAGATCGCCGCGGACGCAGCGCTGCTGCCGCGCGCGCTCGCGCTGGAAGCCGCGGATGCGTATCGCGAATATCGCCGGCTGCAGCATCGCGTCCGCCTCACGGGAGCCGCGCACGCGCGGGTGGAACCGCTGCCGCAGGCAGAACGTCGCGCGAGCGTCGACGCGCTGTGGGCAGCGGTATTCGGAGCCGCGCGCGAGACGCAGGATCGGCGGTGAGCGTCGCCGAGCCGCCGCCGCAAGAGGCGAATCGCGCCCCCTGGGGGCAGCGTAGCGGCTCACGCCGCCAGCGTGGGGGATCACGCAATCGCTGCCTGCTAGAATTGCCCGTTTTCAAGCGAACGAAGGACGCTCGCCATGTCGATGGCCGACCGCGACGGATGGATCTGGTACGACGGCAAGATGGTGCCGTGGCGCGATGCGACGACGCACGTGCTGACGCATACGCTGCATTACGGCATGGGGGTATTCGAAGGCGTGCGCTGTTACAAGACCGTGACGGGACCGGCGATTTTCCGCTTGCGCGACCACACGAATCGGCTGTTTCGCTCGGCGCGCATCTTCGGGATGAAGATTCCATTCACGCCCGACGAGTTGAGCGAGGCGCAGCGCGCCTGCGTCCGGGACAATCGCCTCGACTCGTGCTACATCCGGCCGATCGTCTTCTACGGTTCGGTTGCGATGGGCGTCGCGGCGAAGTCCAATCCGGTGCGGGTGGCGATCGCCGCATGGCCATGGGGCGCGTATCTCGGCGCCGACGGCCTCGAAAAAGGCATTCGCGTGAAGACGTCGTCGTTCACCCACCACCACCCGAACATCACGATGTGCGGCGCGAAGGCGGTTTCCAATTACTCGGTGTCGATCCTCGCGAATCAGGAGGCGACGCTCGACGGCTACGAGGAGGCGATGCTGCTCGACCCGCAGGGGTACATCTGCCAGGGATCGGGCGAGAACGTCTTCATCGTGCGCGACGGCAAGCTGCACACGCCCGATCTCGCCGGCGGCGCGCTCGCGGGCATCACGCGCGATACCGTCATCCAGTTCGCGGGCGAATTCGGCATTCCGGTACTCGAGCGCCGCATTACGCGCGATGAAGTGTACGTCGCCGACGAAGCGTTCTTTACCGGAACCGCCGCCGAGGTGACGCCGATTCGCGAGTTCGACAATCGCCCGATCGGCGAGGGAACGCGCGGTCCGATCACGACCCGGCTGCAGAAAATGTTCTTCGATACGGTGAACGGCCGCAATCCCGCGCACGCCGAATGGCTCACGCACGTATGAGCACTGCACGGCCGTCCCACGGACATCTACGCGAGCGGGGCGAAGCCGAAGCCGAAGCCCGAAGGGCGTGGCCGCAAGCGTCGGGGGATCATGCAAGCGCAGCGGCGACTGCCGCAATCGCGCGAGTCGTCCAATGACCGAAGTGCCCGACTTGCCGGTTGTGTCGGTTCGGGCGGACGATCTTCCGGTGTTTTGCCCGAATCCGGGAATGCCGTTGTGGAGCTCGCATCCGCGCGTGTTCCTCGATGTCGCCGGCGCCGGCGAAGCGATGTGTCCGTACTGCGGAACGCGCTATCGCCTCGAAGGCGAAGCGAAAGTGGGCCACTGAGCAACGCTGCGTCGCGTCCGGTGCGGTCGCCCGACGGCCGCGCGCACGCGCCCTCCGACCGCATTCTGCTGATTGCGCCGTCGTGGGTCGGCGATGCAATCCTGTCCGAGCCGTTGATCGCGCAGTTGCGTCGCTCGGGCGTCGAGCAGCCGATCGACGTCATCGTGCCGCCGTGGTGCGGACCGGTCTACGCGCGGATGCGTGGCGTCGGCCGTATCATCGACAATCCGGCCGCCCACCGGCAGGTCGCCTTGCGCGCTCGTCGGGCACTCGGCCGGTCGTTGCGCGAAAACCGCTACACGCACGCGTATGTGTTGCCGAACACATGGAAATCGGCACTCGTGCCATTTTTCGCGGACATTCGAAATCGGATCGGCTATGTCGGCGAAGCGCGGTTCGGGCTGCTGACCGAAGCGCGCAAGCTCGATCTTAAAGCGCTCCCGCAACTCGTTGCGCGCTATGCGGCGCTCGCGACCGCAGCTGGCGCTATCATTGACGCGACACCGGCGCCGCAACTTGTTCCGAACGCGGAAAACCTGCGCGCGGCGATGCACGCTTTGCGACTATCGAACGCCCGCCCGGTCGCGATCCTTTGCCCCGGCGCCGAATTCGGTCCCGCGAAGCGGTGGCCGGCCGAGCACTTCGCGGCGTTGGCGCAGCGACTTTCCGACGATGGTCATTCGATCTGGATACTCGGATCGCCGAACGATCGCGCAGTCGCTGCGGCACTGATCGAGGCGCAGCCGTCACCGATCCCCGGCGTCATCGATCTTACGGGCCGCACCGATCTCGGGACGGCGATCGACCTGATGTCGGTTGCCTCGCTCGTCGTCAGCAATGACTCCGGGCTGATGCATGCTGCCGCCGCGGTGAACGCACCGCTCGTCGCGCTTTTCGGCTCGTCGTCCCCCGCGTACACGCCGCCACTGTCGCCGACTGCTCGGATCGCGAAGATCGACATCGCCTGCAGCCCCTGCTTCAAGCGCGAATGCCCGCTCGGGCATTTCCGTTGCATGCGCGAATTATCACCGGAGTTGGTCTACAATCTGGCGCGCGCACCCTCGGCAACACCGCCACCCGGTTCCCCTCGCTGACCGCAACCATGGCCACGGCCCGCACGCCGCCGATCTATACGTCCCCGCAGGACGTATTGCAGGCGTTCTACCAGGCATTCGAGGCGCGCGACATCGACGCCATGATGACCACCTGGGCGGAGGACGAAGACATCGTCTGCGTCCACCCGGGAGGTGCGCGGCACGTGGGCTACGACGCGGTGCGGCAGAGTTTCGAGCGGCTGTTCTCCAATGACACGAAGCTCACGTTTCGGCTCGATCAGCCGGTAATGATCGAAACGGTCGGCCTCGCGATGCAAAGCACCGTCGAGCATTTGCGCACGGGTGACGAGGGCGATCGCGGCGCCGCGATCGCGACCAACGTGCTGATGCGAACGCCATACGGCTGGCGCGTGGTATGCCATCACGCATCGCCGTCCCCTCCGGTAACCGACGTTCCGGTGACGGGACCGCTGCATTAGCGCCGGTGACTTCGGGGTCAGAGCTGTAAGTATTGGCCAGCACGGTTCCTGGCCAGCCAGAGCGCAATACCGGCCAATACTTACAGCTCTGACCCC
>JALYSS010000125.1 GCA_030854685.1 Pseudomonadota bacterium
TGCTCGCCTGGTTCGGCGCGGACGTCATCAAGGTCGAGCGCGCGGGTGAGGGCGACGTCACGCGCGGGCAGTTGCGCGACATTCCCGGCGTGGACAGCCTCTACTTCACGATGCTGAACCACAACAAGCGCTCGATCACCATCGACGCGAAGAATCCCAAGGGCAAGGAGGTTATCGAGGCGCTGGTCAGGAAGTGCGACGTCCTCGTCGAGAACTTCGCGCCCGGCGCGCTCGATCGTATGGGCTTCACATGGGAGCACGTCCAGGAGCTGAATCCGCGCATGATCGTCGCGTCGATCAAGGGCTTCGGACCCGGCCCGTACGAGGACTGCAAGGTCTACGAGAACGTCGCGCAGTGTGCCGGCGGTTCCGCCTCCACGACGGGTTTCGACGACGGGCCGCCGCTCGTGACCGGCGCGCAGATCGGCGACAGCGGCACGGGGCTCCACTTGGCACTCGGCATCGTTGCGGCGCTCTACCAGCGCAACACCAGCGGACGGGGTCAGCGCGTGCTGGCCGCGATGCAGGACGGCGTGCTGAACCTGTGCCGCGTGAAGCTGCGCGACCAGCAGCGCCTGACGCGCACCGGCGTGATGGAAGAGTACCCGCAGTATCCGAACGGGACGTTCGGAGAGGCCGTTCCGCGCGCCGGCAACGCGTCGGGCGGCGGCCAGCCGGGCTGGATCCTGAAGTGCAAGGGCTGGGAGACCGATCCGAACGCGTACATCTACTTCATCACGCAGGCGCCGGTCTGGAAGGACATCTGCAAGGTCATCGGCCGCGAGGAATGGCTGACCGACCCGGGCTACGCGACGCCGAAGGCGCGCTTGCCGCATCTGATGGAAATCTTCGGCGAAATCGAGCAGTGGACGATGACGAGGTCGAAGTTCGAGGCGATGGAAATCCTCAACGGCTACGACATTCCGTGCGGCCCGATCCTGTCGATGAAGGAAATCGCCGAGGAGCCGTCGCTGCGCAAGACCGGCACCGTCGTCGAGGTCGACCATCCGACGCGCGGGAAGTACCTTAGCGTCGGCAATCCGATCAAGCTGTCCGACAGCCCGAGCGAGGTGAAGCGCTCGCCGTTGCTGGGCGAGCATACCGACGAAGTCATGGCCGAGCTCGGCTACACGCGCGAGCAGATTGCAACGCTCCGTTCAGAACGCGTAATTTAAGGCGGACGAAAGTAAACACCTACTTTCGTCCGATGAAGCTCCACTCGAATCGCGGGCGGAGCCCGACGATTCGAGGGGGAAAAAGCGAGGAATAAAAACGATGGCGCACGACAAGACGACGGTCCGCAACATCATCGACAGGGTCAAGGCGGAAGGACGCACGTCGCTGACGGCGCCGGAGGGCAAGGTCGTCTGCGACGCGTACGGCATTCCGGTGCCGCAGGAAGGCGTGGCGAAGTCCGCGGCCGAAGCCGTCAAGCTGGCCAGCGAGATGGGCTTTCCGGTGGTGCTGAAAATCGTCTCGCCCGAAATCCTGCATAAGACGGAAGCGGGAGGCGTGCTCGTCGGCGTCAAGAATGCGGGGGACGTCGAGCAGGGCTACGCGACGATCATGGCCAACGCGCGCAAATACAACGACAAGGCAAAACTGGTCGGCGTGCAGGTGCAGCAGATGGTGCAGAGCGGACAGGAAGTGATTATTGGTGCCGTGACCGATCCGTCATTCGGCAAACTCGTCGCGTTCGGCCTGGGCGGCATTCTCGTCGAAGTGCTGAAGGACGCGACGTTCCGCCTCGCCCCGACGTCGCACGAAGACGCGCTCGCGATGCTCGACAGCATCGCCGCGGCCGAAGTGCTGAAAGGCGTGCGCGGTGCCGAGCCCGTCAATCGCGAAGCGCTCGCGCTGATGATCGAGCGCGTGTCGCAGCTCGCGTCCGATTTTCCCGAAATCAGCGAGCTTGACCTCAATCCTGTGTTCGCGACGCCGAAAGGTGCGATCGCCGCCGACGTGCGCATCGTGATCGGTGCCCCGATGCCGCCGAAGTACCGGCCCTCGCAGGACGACATCGTGCGGGCGATGAACCGCATCATGAAGCCCGATGCGGTGGCCGTCATCGGCGCGTCGCCGGAAGCGGGCAAGATCGGCAACTCCGTGATGAAGAACCTTATCAACGGCGGCTACCAGGGGAAGATCTATCCGATCCATCCGAAGGCCGACGAGATCATGGGCCACAAGGCCTACAAGAGCGTCAAGGACGTGCCGGGCGTCATCGACGTCGCCGTGTTCGCGATCCCTGCGAAGTTCGTCGCGCAGGCGTTGGTCGAAGTGGGCGAAAAGGCCATCCCGGGCGCGGTGCTGATTCCTTCGGGCTTCGCCGAAACCGGCAACGTCGAAGGGCAGCGCGAAATCCAGGAGATCGGCCGCAAGTACAACGTGCGACTGATGGGCCCGAACATCTACGGCTTCTATTACACGTGGAAGAATCTCTGCGCGACGTTCTGCACGCCGTATGACATCAAGGGCCATACGGCATTGTCGTCGCAGTCGGGCGGCATCGGCATGGCGATCATCGGGTTCTCGCGCTCGGCGAAGATGGGCGTCTCGGCCATCGTCGGGCTCGGCAACAAGGCGGATCTCGACGAGGACGACCTGCTCGAGTTTTTCGAGCAGGACGACAACACGCGCATCATCGCGATGCATTGCGAGGATCTGAAGGACGGCCGCGCGTTCGCTGAAGTCGCCAAACGCGTGTCGAAGAAGAAGCCCATTGTCGTGCTGAAGGCCGGGCGCACGAGCATGGGCGCGCGCGCGGCGAGCTCGCATACGGGAGCACTCGCCGGCAACGACAAGATCTACGACGACGTGCTGCGGCAGTCGGGCGTGATTCGCGCGCCGGGCTTGCGCGACATGCTCGAATACGCGCGCGCGATTCCGGCCCTCGCAACGCCCAAGGGTGAGAACGTCGTCATCATCACCGGCGCCGGCGGCTCGGGCGTGTTGCTGTCCGATGCGGTCGTCGACAATGGCCTCAATCTGATGGCGATGCCCGCCGATCTCGACGCGGCGTTCCGCAAGTTCATTCCGCCGTTTGGCGCAGCGGGCAATCCGGTCGACATCACCGGCGGCGAGCCGCCCAGGACCTATCAGAACACGATCCGGCTGGGACTCGAGGAGCCGCGAATCCACGCCTTGATTCTCGGCTACTGGCATACGATCATCACGCCGCCGATGGTGTTCGCGAAGCTGGTCGTCGAGGTTGTCGAGGAAATGAAAGCCAAGGG
>JALYSS010000201.1 GCA_030854685.1 Pseudomonadota bacterium
CAATTATTTCGGCTCTGACCCCAATTACGGACCCCAATTACGAAGGCGACCGAACTCCCATGAACGTCGCGCCGCTCGGCCTTGCCGCCGCCGCACTGCCGGCCGGCGTACCTGCGCAGCGTGCGCAGGTGAGCTCGGGCCAGCTGCTGACCGCGTGCCGCCTCGCGTGGGAAAACGACGGGCGTCTCATCGCGCTGTGGGCGAGCGACGAGCGTGATCGACGCCGCGGCTTTTGCGTTCGTGTGGTACTCGAAGATCGCGACGGCCTCACGGTGCTCGAGCACACGCTGCCGGACGCCGACGCACGCTACCCCGATCTCTCGCCGATCTTTCCGGCTGCGAACCGCATGCAACGCGCGACGTACGATCTCCTCGGCGTCGCCGCCGAATCCGACGACCAGCGCCCGTGGCTGTGGCTTGCGAGCTGGCCGATCGACCAGTTTCCGCTGCGGCGCGACTTCGTGCCATCGACAGTATGGGAACCCGGGCAGGAGGAATACGATTTCGTGAAGGTCGAGGGCGACGGCGTCCACGAAATTCCCGTCGGACCCGTGCACGCGGGCATCATCGAGCCCGGCCATTTCCGCTTCCAGGTCGTCGGCGAAAAAGTGCTGCGGCTCGAAGAGCGGCTCGGCTACGCGCATAAGGGTATCGAAAAGCGGTTCGAGTCATTGCCGATCGTCGAAGGCGGACGCCTCGCGGGACGCGTCTCCGGCGACAGCACCGTCGCGTACGCGTGGGCTTACGCGCAGGCGGTCGAATGCATCGCGCACGTTGCGCCGCCCCCGCGCGCCGCATGGCTGCGCGCGCTCTGCCTCGAGCGCGAACGGCTCGCCAACCATCTCGGCGATCTCGGCGCGCTCGGCAACGACGGCGGGTTCGCCTTCGGCCTCGCGCAATTCTCGCGGCTGCGCGAAGACGTGCTGCGCGTCAACGCCAAGGCGTTCGGCCATCGGCTGCTGATGGACGTTGTCGTCCCGGGCGGCTTTTCGCGGGACCTCGCGCTCGAGCATGTGCATGCGATGCACGACGAGGCCGATCGCATGACGCGCCAGATCGTCGCGCTGCGCGACATCTACGACGAGCACGCCGGGCTGCAGGATCGGTTCCGCGCGTGCGGACGCGTCACGCCAGAGCTCGCCGCGAAGCTCGGCCTGATGGGCCTCGCCGGCCGCGCGAGCGGCCGCGCGCGCGACCTGCGTTGCGATTTTCCGTGCGCGCCCTATGATAGCCTGCAGGTCCGCATGGCGGGGCAGACGACGGGCGACGTGTGGGCGCGGGTCGCCGTGCGCTTTGACGAGGCGCTCGAATCGGCGCGGCTCATTGCCACGATCACCGCGGCGCTGCTCGATCCCGCTGCCGCGGGCGACATTCGCGCCACGCTCGCCGATATTCCCGCGGACCGGCAGGCACTCGGTTACATCGAGGGCTGGCGCGGACCCGTTCTCGTCGCACTCGAAAGTGGCGCGAACGCCACGATCCGCCGCTGTCATCCGCAGGATCCGTCGTGGTGCAACTGGCCGGTCGTCGAGCATGCGGCGATCGGCAACAACGTTCCCGACTTTCCGCTGATCAACAAGTCGTTCAACCTGTCCTACAGCGGACACGACCTGTAGACCCCGAATATGTACCAGACGCTGCGCCAGATCATCCGCATCGGGATCAAGACCGAGCCACCGCCCGCGCCGGCGATGGAGAACGTCGTCGTGCAGCGCCTGCGCGAAGACATCCTGCGCACGCTCGGACGCGCGCTCACGATCCGGCACGTCGACGCCGGCTCGTGCAACGCGTGCGAGCTCGAGGCGCAGGCGCTATCGAATCCGTACTACAACCTCGAAGGTCTGGGCATCAAGCATGTCGCGAGCCCGCGTCACGCCGATGCATTGATGGTGACAGGACCGGTGTCGAAGCACATGGCGATCGCGCTGAAGCGCACCTACGACGCGATGCCGGATCCGAAGCTCGTCATCGCGGTGGGCGCATGCGCGTGCGACGGTGGCATTTTCGGCGACAGCTACGCGACGATCGGACCGCTCTCGAAGCTGCTGCCCGTCGACGTCGCGATTCCCGGCTGCCCACCGTCACCGTCGGCGATGCTGCGAGGCATCCTCGCCGCGATCAGCAGCCCAGCGCGCGCCGAGCCACGCTAACGCCGCGCGCGAGCGCCGGCGCCATTTCCCGGAGGCTCTTGCATCTGGTAACGTAGGACGGTCGTCATGAAGGAGCAGCAACGATGCGATCGATCGGCAAGCTCATGCCCGTGGCGGCACTCGGCGCCCTGCTGTCCGGCGCCATCGCGCCCGCGATCGCGGCGGACGACATCAAGGCGGGCTCGATCACCAACAGCCCGCCGATGATTTCCTATGCGTCGGATGGCACGACGTTGCAGGGCGCGATCGTCGATCTCGCCGCGGCCATGAGCAAGCAAACGGGCCGCACGATCGTATTCGAATCGATTCCGTTCAAGGGCCTGCTGCCGGCGATGGAAGCAAAACGCATCGACATCGCATTCACATTGATGAACGACACGCCCGAGCGCGAGAAGATCATCGACTTCGTCGACTTCTTCAACCTGGGCACGATGCTGCTGATTCGCAAGGGCAATCCGGAGCGCGTCGAGAGCCTGGAGACGCTTTGCGGCAAGACCGTCTCCACCGTCCAGGGGTCGACGCAGGTCGCGCTCGTGACGGAAACCAACGCGCAATGCAGCGCGGCGGGCAAGCCGGCGATCGAGAACCTGCAGTACGCGCAACCGTCCGACGCACGGCTGCAGGTGCAGATCGGTCACGTCGCCGCGTTTCTCGGCAACACGCCGGTGATGGTGTACCTCGCGAAGAGCGCAGGCGACGGCACGATTTTCGACGTCGTCCGCGGCCACGAATACCAGCCAGTGCCGCTCGGCATCGGCGTCGCGAAGTCGAATACGGCGTTGCGCGATGCGCTGAAGCAATCGCTCGACGCGCTGATCGCCGACGGCACGTATCGAAAGATTCTCGAAAAGCATGGCGTCGAGAGCGGCGCGGTGACGTCGGCGACGATCAACGGCGGCGCGAACCTCAAGATCTAGTGGACTGTAACACTGCATGACCCGCGTCGTCCCGCTGCGACGCCCCTGGCTCTGGCTGGGGAGCGCGACGGTCGTCGTGCTCGCGGCGCTCGTCGCCGTTTCGATTTTCCGCAACCCGAACATCCAGCACGGCGTGATCGCGCAATACCAGTTCGCGCCGGCGATCCTGCGCGGACTGCGAACGACGATCGTCCTCGCCCTTCTCGCCGCGCTGATCGGCGCCGTGCTCGGCGTGCTGCTCGCGGTGATGCGCATCTCGTCGTCCGCCGTGCTGCGCCTCGCGAGCGGCTTCTACACGTGGCTGCTGCGCGGAACGCCGCTGCTCGTGCAGATCCTGATCTGGGGCAACCTCGCGCTGCTGTTCGAATATCTCGGACCGTTCCGGACCAACGACGTGATGACGCCGTTCGTCGCCTCGGTGATCGCGCTCGGGCTCAACGAAGGCGCGTACATGGCGGAGATTGTGCGGGCCGGGATCATCGCCGTCGATCGCGGCCAGCACGATGCATCGGCGGCACTCGGCATGTCGCGCGCGCTCGCGATGCGCCGGATCATCCTGCCGCAGGCACTGCGCGTGATCCTCCCGCCCGCAGGCAACCAGTTCATCTCGCTGCTGAAGGCGACGTCGCTCGTGTCGGTGATCGCCGGCGGCGACCTGCTTACCGCGGCGGAGAACATTTCGTCGGCCAACCTGCACACGATCGAGCTGATGCTGGTCGCGACGTTCTGGTACCTCGTGCTCACGACGATCAGCAGCGTGGGGCAGTATTTCGCGGAGCGCCGGCTCGGACGCCCGGTGGCGGTACTTCATGCAATCCCATGACGCACTCGCGGCTGCGGCCGGCGCGCCGCCGATGGTGCGCGCCGAAGCGGTACGCAAGCGCTATCACCGCGACGAGGTGCTGAAAGGCGTCGATCTCGAAGTCGCGGCCGGCGAAGTGCTTTGCCTGATCGGTCCGTCGGGCTCCGGCAAAAGCACGTTCCTGCGCTGCGTCAACCACCTCGAGCGGATCGACGACGGACGGCTCTACGTGGACGGCGCTCTCGTCGGCTATCGCGCGCACGGCGAGCGCCTGTACGAGATGCGCGAGCGCGACGTCTGTCGCCAGCGTGCCGAGATCGGCATGGTGTTCCAGCGCTTCAACCTGTTTCCGCATATGACGGCGCTCGAGAATGTCGCCGAGGCGCCGCGCTTCGTCCGCCACGAGCCGCATTCGCAGGCGCTCGAGCGTGCCCGCGCGATGCTCGCGCGTGTCGGCCTGCAGGACAAGGCGCGCGCCTACCCGAGCCAGCTTTCCGGCGGACAACAGCAGCGTGTGGCGATCGCCCGCGCGCTCGCCATGCAGCCCAAGCTGATGCTGTTCGACGAGCCGACGTCGGCGCTCGACCCCGAGCTCGTGGGCGAGGTGCTGGCGGTGATGCGCTCGCTCGCGGAGGACGGGATGACGATGATCGTCGTGACACACGAAATGACATTTGCGCGGGATGCGGGCGATGCGATCGCGTTCATGGACGACGGCGTGATCGTCGAGACCGGCACGCCGCGCGAGATGCTCGCGCACCCGCGGCACTCTCGAACGCGTGCGTTCCTGTCGCGCCTGCTCGGCGAGGCAACGCGATGAACGCCGGCATGGCTCCCACCGGGACGAAGCTCGTGCTGCTCGGCACCGGCGGTGGTCCGATGCCCAAGGTGACGCGCTCGGCGCCGGCGCAGGCCGTCGTCGTCGACGGCGTCACCTACATCGTCGATTGCGGCAACGGCGTCGCGCGGCAGATGGCTTGCGCGCGCCTCGGCTTCCGCACGCTGCGCGCCGTGTTCGTCACGCACCACCATTCGGACCACAACGCGGACTACGGCAACCTGTTCCTGCTGCTGTGGGCAGGCGGGCTCGACGCGCCGGTGGACGCGTTCGGACCGCCGCCGCTTTGCACGATGACCGAACAGTTCCTGGCCCTCAACGCCTACGACATCGGCACGCGCATCGCCGACGAAGGCCGCCCTCCGCTCGCGCCATTGATCCGCGCACACGACATCGCCGCGCCAGGCGAGGTCTATCGCGACGAACGCGTGCGGGTGACGTGTGCGCTGGTCGAGCATCCGCCAGTCGTCCCCGCGTTCGCCTTCCGCTTCGAAACGGCGGACCGGTCGATCGTGTTCTCCGGCGACACGGCGCCCTGCGACAGCCTGATCGAGCTCGCGCGCGGCGCCGACGTGCTGGTGCACGAAGTGCTTCACGAGCCTTCGCTCGACGCCATCTGCGCGAAGCTCGGCAATGCGACGCGATTGCGCCGGCATCTGCTCGACAGTCATACGACGCAGGACCAGGTGGGCGTCGTCGCGCGCGAGGCGGGAGTGAAATGCCTCGTACTGTCGCACTTCGTGCCTGCAGATTCGGTGGCCGACGCGACGTGGCGCGAGGCCGCGGCCCGGCATTTTGGCGGAAGGATCATTCTCGGTCGGGACCTGATGGAGATCTGAGCGCCGCAGGGCCGTCCCAAGGCGCGAATTGCGCCCCCTCAGGGGCAGCGCAGCGGCCGAATTGGACAATGAGGCCGCAAGCGCGGGGGCGCATACCGGCGCCGGGCGCCTGTAGACTATCGGCCACTGGAAATGACGGTTTCGAGGAGCGAATGGCAACCACGCCGAGAAAGCCCAGCGCGACGCGCAAGCGCGGTGCCCATCAAGAGCCCGCATCGACGCGGAAACGCGGGTCAAGTGCGAAGCCGGTCGTACCGAAGCACGGTCCTGGTCGGAAGGCCGCGACGTCGAAGCGCACTCCGGCCCGGAAGCCCAAATCGCCCGGCACGCGGCGCGCGGCCACACTGGCGATCAAGCCCTTGGCAGCGCGCGAAATGCTGGCGCAGCGCGAGACGGAGCTCGCGCTCATCAACTCGATCCAGCGCGGCCTCGCCGCGAAGCTCGACTTCCAGGCAATCGTCGATCTCGTCGGCGACAAGCTGCGGGAGGTCTTCCGCACGCCGGACCTCGGCATCACCTGGCTGGACGACAAGGCGGATCTGATCCACTTCCTGTACGCGTACGAACACGGTCGGCGGATCACCGTTGCGCCGCAGCCGCCCCGGGCGGGCGGCCTGTACGAAAGGATGCGCACGACGCTCGCGCCCTACGTGCTCGGAACACGCGCCGACTACGCGCGGCTGGATATGAAGATCGTGCCGGGGACCGACCAGAGCAAATCGATGATCGGCGTGCCCATCCTCAGCGGCGGGAGACTGCTCGGCGACATCAGCATCGAAAACTACGAGCGCGAAAACGCGTTCGGCGTGTCGGACGTACAGACGTTGACGACCATCGCCGCGTCGCTCGGCACCGCGCTCGAGAACGCGCGGCTGTTCGACGAGACGCAGCGCCTGCTCAAGGAAACCGAGCAGCGCAACGCCGAACTGGCGATCATCAACAGCGTGCAGGAAGGCCTGGCATCGAAGTTGGAGATGCAGGCGATTTACGATCTGGTTGGCTACAAGATTCGCGAAATATTCGGCGCCGACGTGGTGGCCATCAACCTGTTCGATCCGGACGCCAATCTGGTTCGCTACGCCTTCCTGCTCGACCACGGCGAGCGCTTCCATCCGGAGGCGACGTCGCCGAGGGGTTTCACCGGAGAGATTCTGCGGACCCGGCGGCCGATCCTGATCCATACCGCCGAGGAGATGAGCCAGCGGATGGTGGAGCTGGGCGCCAGCAACATCGGTGGCGACACGGCGGATAACTCGTTCATCTACGTGCCCATCCTCCGCGGCGACACCGCGGGCGGCGCAATCACGGTCGGAAAGGAGGCCGTGCACGCTTTTTCGGATTCGGACGTGAGCCTGCTGAGCACGCTCGGCAACGCGATGAGCATCGCGCTGGAGAACGCGCGGCTCTTCGACGAGACGCAGCGTCTGCTGAAGGAGACCGAGCAGCGCGCAGCCGAGCTCGCGGTGATCAACAGCATCCAGCAGGGAATGGCCGCGAAGCTGGACTTCCTGGCGATCATCGACCTGGTTGGTGACAAGCTGCGCGAAGTATTCGCCACCGGCGACATGGGTATCCGCTGGTACGACGCGAAGACGAACCTCATTCAATACCTGTACCAGTACGAGCATGGCGTGCGCCTCCACGCGCCACCGCGGCCTCCCAACCCGGGCGGGACATGGTTCAAGATGGTCGCCACGCGCCAGCCGCTGGTCGCGAACAACCCAGCCGAGTTCGCGGCGCTGGGAGGCCTGACGGTTCCGGGCACCGACGCCAGCCTGTCGTCGGTCGGGGTCCCAATCCTCGGCGGCGACCGCGTGCTGGGTACGATCGCACTGGAGAACTACGAGCGGGAAAACGCGTTCGGCGCGTCGGAGGTCCGCTTGCTGAGCACCGTGGCGGCGAGCATGGGGGTTGCGCTGGAGAACGCGCGCCTCTTCGACGAAACGCAGCGGCTGTTCAAGGCGGAGCAGGAACGCGCCGCGGAACTGCAGATCATCAACAGCATCCAGCATGGGCTGGCGTCGAAACTCGATCTGCAGGCCATCGTGGACCTGGTCGGCGAAAAGCTGCGCGCCATCCTGAGCACGGACGACATCGGTATCCGGCTGTACGACGAGAAGACTGACCTGATCCACTATCTGTACGAGGTCGAGCATGGTGAGCGCCTGACGATGGCGCCGATGCTGCCGTCGGCGCTGTTCCGCCAGCAATGTGCCGACCGCCTGCCGATCTTCGGCAGCACCGACGAGATTTCGAAGCGGTTCAACCTGGCCCTCTTCCCGGGCACCGAAATATCCAAGGCCATCGCGAACGTCCCGATCATCGCCGGCGACCGGGTGATCGGCGGCATTTCGATCGAGAGCTTCGAGCGCGACGATTTCTTCAGCGAGTCCAGCATCCGGCTGATGCAGACCATCGCCGCGTCGATGGGCGTGGCGCTCGAGAACGCGCGCCTGTTCGACGAGACGCAGCGCCTGTTCAAGGCCGAGCAGCAGCGAGCGGCCGAGCTCGCAATCATCAACAGCGTGCAGGAAGGGCTCGCTTCCAAGCTGGACATGCAGGCGATCTACGATCTGGTCGGCGACAAGATCCGCGAGATCTTCCGCAATACCGACATGGGCATCCGGATCTACGA
>JALYSS010000228.1 GCA_030854685.1 Pseudomonadota bacterium
GCAATTCAACAATCGATACAGCGGCCGACCAAGTACGAACGGCGGCTGATCGCGCCGCAAACACGGCGACGGATGCAATCACGTCCGCGAAGACTTCGATTCACGACACCGTGAACACGGCTGCGGATCGCGCTAACACTGCTACGCAATGGGCTTCTGAAAAGGTCGCCGCAGTGAAACAGGCACCGGCCGATGCTGTGGAAGCAGGCGCCGACTACATCAAGGCCCATCCTTATACCGCCGTCGCGGTTGCGCTCGCGGTCGGATATTGTGCCGGCCGACTGGGCCGGCATATTTGACGAGCGCAGTGGCCGGCCCATCACCGCCTATTCAAATGCATGGTCAGAGTGCTCGATGGACCCGGGACCGACGGTTATTTTTTCAAGTACGGCTTGAAGCAGCGGTGCCGCTTCCGCTCAATGCTACCCCGGTGTTACTTCCAGGAAGCGGCGAGGGCCCACGCGGTGAACGCAAGCCCTCGATGTCGGGTAGCGAGCGAGGGACTCGAACCCCCGACCAAAGGATTATGATTCCTCTGCTCTAACCAACTGAGCTAGCTCGCCTCAACCCGGCATTATAGTCGCAAACCGGCGCAATCGATCTCGGCGCCGGCCTCCGTGTCACTCCGCGATGTGACATGCTTTTCGCATCCTCGCATCCATGTCCTTTCCGTTTTCGCTGCCGGACATTCCGAACCATGTGCTGCTGGCGGCGCCGTTGATCGTGCTGCTGGGCTACACGATTTTCGGCGCGACGGGCTTCGGCTCGTCGATTATTTCCGTTCCAGGTCTCGCGCATTTCTTTCCGCTGGCGTTCACCGTACCACTGGTCACGACGACAGATGCGTTCGCGGCGGTATCGACGGCCGTTCGATTGCGGCGCCTCGTCGCCTGGCGGGAAGTCGCGCGGCTCCTGCCGGCGATGCTGATCGGCATCGCACTCGGTGCCACGCTGCTGCTGAACCTGCCGCGCGATCCCGCACTGTTGGCGCTCGGCGTGTTCGCCGCCAGTTACGGAATTTACGTGCTCGCGGGTCCTCGCAAGCTCACGCGTGCGCCCGGCTGGCTGGTGTGGCCGGTCGGTGTCATCGGCGGGATGTTTTCGGCGCTGTTCGGAACCGGCGGCCCGATCTACATCGTCTTCCTGTCGGCGCGCATCGACGACAAGTCGGTACTCCGCGCAACCTCGTCGCTCGTCGTCGTCGTCAGCGTCTGGATCCGGCTCGCGTTGTTCATCGCGAGCGGCCTTTTGCTCAATACGACGCTGATCGTGATGGCCTTGATGCTGCTGCCGGTCATGGCACTCGGCCTGTGGATTGGCAATCGACTGCATCACGCGCTGTCGCGGGGCGGCGTGCTGCGGCTCATCGCAGGGTTGCTGATGATCAACGGTGTCGCGCTGATCGTTCGCGCGGTGGAAGCCATACGGGCGTAGGTTTTCGCAGCCTGCGGACGGTTTGTCCATCGCGTTCGCCGGGAGCGCCGCGATGAGACCCAGCGAATCCGCGATGCTGATCTTTCCGGCGCGGTGCGTTTCTTATGCATCCTTGTCACGGACGGCGCGTTCAAGCAGTACGATACCGCTTCGGAACACGCTGAGCCGTCAGACTCATTGGCACGATGATGCACGAAGAACTTCCCGATCTTGCACAGAACATCGGTGCCGTCGAGCGCGAGACCGGCCTTTCGAAGGATGTGTTGCGCATGTGGGAGCGGCGCTACGGCTTCCCCAAGCCGGCGCGTGACGGCAACGGCGAGCGGCAATACACGCTCCCGGAAATGGCGAAACTCCGCGCGATCAAGCGGCTGATGGACATCGGCGCGCGCCCAGGCAAGATCATCGGGCTTTCGCTCGATGAGCTCAATGCGCTCGCCGATGCGCGTGCGCCGCTGCGCCGCGACGCTGCGCCGGCGATGGAGCGCGACGTCCTGTCGATGCTGAAGATGCACGACGCGACCGCGATACAGCACGCGCTGGCGCAGTGGCTGATGCGCCAGGGACTGCAGCGGTTCGTCGTCGAAACGCTGGCGCCGCTCAATCAACTCGTCGGCGAAGCGTGGATGCGCGCCGAACTGCACGTCTTCGAAGAGCATCTTTACACTGAACAGGTGCAAGGGTCGCTTCGCACGGCGATCAATACGTTCCCGCGGCAGGTCGGCCATCCTCGCGTGCTGTTGACGACGCTGCCCAACGAACAGCATGCGCTCGGATTGCTGATGGTCGAAGCGCTGCTCGTGCCCGAAGGTGCGCAGTGCATATCGCTCGGTCCGCAGACGCCGCTCGACGATGTTCGACGTGCCGCCGTCGCGCACGCGGTAGACATCGTCGCGCTGTCGTTCTCCGCCGCGTTCCCCGTGCGGCAGGCGACCGAAAGCCTCGCGCGTCTGCGTCGGCACCTGCCCGCGCAGATTGCATTGTGGGCGGGCGGTGAAATGACCAGACGCATGCGAAAGACGCTGCCCGGTGTCGTGCTCCTGCCGGATCTCTCGGCGTCCGTCGCCGCGTTGCGAAGCTGGCGTAGCCACGATGTGAACGGGCCGGCGTCCTGATCGCCCCGCGACACGCGTGCCTGTTCGCACGTTCGCCATGGCGTGAACACGCCTTGCGGCGCGTCGCGCTACCATCGACCGATGTGGACTGCGGTTTCGCTGTGGGTCTTCAATCTGGCGGCGCTCGCGCTTTACGCGGCGATCGCCGCGCGCAAGATCGCGGTGGGCGGTTCGCCGGTGCCATGGATCGTCGGGCTTCTGCTGCTGTATTTCGGCCTGATGCTGTTGCTATGCGCGAGCTATTTCGGAATCGCCTGGATCTGGCGTGCGCGTCGTCCGCGCGATGTTCGACTTCGACTGCGCGGTACGCTGTGGCTCTGGTGGCGCGAATACGCGGCGCTCGCCGGCGCACCGCCGCGTCTCATGCTCTACCGGCTGCTCGTACGCGATCCGGCACCCGCGCGGATCGAAATGCCGGTCGTGCTGCTGCACGGCGTGCTGTGCAATGCGGGCGTGTGGGTGCCGCTCTTGCGCCATCTGCGCCGGAAGGGCGTGCGCGGCGTCTACAGCCTGTCGTACGGGCCGCCGCTCGCATCGATCGATGCGTTCGCGGACCAGCTCGCCGACAAGATCGGTGCAATCGTCGCGGTAACCGGTGCGCGACAAGTCATGATCGTCGCGCATAGCATGGGAGGGCTCGTCGCTCGCGCCTACATCCGAACGCACGGAACAGCGATGCTCGCGCGCGTCCTGACGATCGGCGCGCCGCACCACGGGAGCATGCACGCCTGGTTCTTTCCGGGAACGTCACTTGCGCAAATTCGTCCGGGCAACGCGTGGCTCGCGGCACTCAATCGCGAGCGGGTCGATCCGTCGCTGCGCTTCGTGTCGCTATGGTCGTGGCATGACTCGATGGTCGCGCCGCAGACGTCGTCCGAGCTGCCGGGTGCGGTCGACGTTGCACTGGTCGGAATCGGCCACAACGCGCTGCTGGGCGAACCCGAAGTCTTTGCCTATGCGCTGGACGAAATCAGGGCCGCGGAGCGAAACGCGGGTCATGAATGCGGGTCGGAGATGCAATAGACGCGTTCATCCAATGCATCTCTGACCCACATTTCCCGGTTACGGCCACGCGGGATAGGTATTCGGGATGAAGAACGCTTCCTTCAGATACTGATTCATCGGGACGGTGAGTTCCCGGGTGGCGAACCAGCGTGAATAGATGCGGCGCACTTCGCCGCTCTGGAACAACTCGTCCAGCGTTCGGTCGACGAGATGCTCGAACGCGGGCTCGTCCTTGCGCAGCATGATTCCGTACGGCTCGACCGACAGATACTTGCCGACCACCGCGAAGTCTTCCGGCCTGGCGGCCTTCGAAATCAGTCCGTACAGCAGCACGTCGTCCATCGGGAACGCGACGGCCTTGCCGTCGGCGACGTCGGCGAACGATTCGTTGTGATCCTTCGTCTCGATGATCGTCAGCTTCAGCACGCGATCTTCGTTCAGCTGCTTCAGCATCGTCTCGCTGGTCGTGCCCTTCGTCACGACGACCGTCTTGCCGCGCAGATCCTCGACGCTGTTGATGTTCGACGACTTGCGGGCGAGCATCTTGATGCCCGCGACGAACGTCGTATACGCGAAGGCGACTTCCTTCTGCCGGTCACGCGTGTTCGTGGTCGACCCGCATTCGAGGTCGACCTTGCCGTCCTTCACCATGGTGATCCGGTTCGCCGACGTCACCGGGAGAAAGCGGACGTCGAGACGCGGCATTTTCAGTTCCGTCTTGATCGCGTCGGCGACCTTGAGGCACAAGTCGATCGAATAGCCCTGCGGCTGCTTCTGCGCATCGATGAACGAGAACGGAACGCTCGCCTCGCGGACGCCGATGGTGATGGTGCCGCTGTCCTTGATGCGCTTGAGCGTATCGATGTGCTCGGCGGGCGTGGCCGGAGTCTTGTCCTGGGCGAGGACGGCGGACGCGGGAATGATCAGCGTGGCGCAAAGGACCAGCGCCGCGCGGGCGTATCGGGCGGAGTTCATGGAAGGTGACATGCAAAATTGACGCCAGCCCCGAGCTTCGTTGCTCGCTACACTTCACCGGGTGCCCGACCACGTGCCCGACGACGATCCCCCTCCGGTTGCGCCGGTACGCCCCGACAATGACGAGTGCTGCGGAGGCGGGTGCACTCCGTGCATCTTCGACCTCTACGAAGAGGCGCGCGAGCGCCACGAGGCGGCGCTGGCCGCCTGGCGGGAGCGGAACGCGGACCGCGGGCAGCAGCAACGGGTGACCTGCCCCCACGCGTCGGCTACTGCCGCCCGTGGCAATCCAAATCGAAGCAGAAACGGTGCGGGGCCTGCGCGTTAGACTCGGCGCGTGCACGTCGACCTCGATCCATGATGTCGCCGCCGGCTGACGGTGCGGCGGCCGCCTCGTTGCTGCGCGAACTGTCCCGCGTACAACGGTGCAATGCGGAGCGCGTCCGCAATCCGGAGCTTGCGCGCGCGCTGGCGTGGCTCGCCGCGTGGCAGATGCGTCGATTGCATTCCACGTATGCCGACCTCGAGGAATCGCCGCGCTACGCGCCCGCGATGAAGTTCTTCGAAACGGATCTCTACGGCGCGTCGGACTTTGCCCGGCGCGATGGAGACCTGGTGCGCGTGGTACCCGCGATGAGGCGGTTGCTGCCCGGCAATGTCCTCGAAACCGTCGCGACCGCCGCCGAACTCAATGCGGTGTCGCAGGAGCTCGACCGCGAAATGATGGATCGACTGTCGCCGTACGGGGACCGCTTCACGGTCGCGGACTATTGCATCGCGTATCGCCGGATGGGTGCGTATCACCGCCGCGAACGCCAGATCCGGTTGATCGGTGACGTCGGCGCAGCACTCGATCGCTATGTGCAGAAGCCGCTGCTCCACGGCGCGCTGAAGGTGATGCGCAGGCCGGCGCAGGTCGCGGGTCTCTCGACACTGCAGGATTTTCTGGAGCGAGGCTTTTCCGCATTCGCGCACATGCGCGGCGCCGTCGAATTTCTCGCGACGATCGAAAGTCGCGAAACGGCGCTTCACGAAGCGATCGTCGGCGGCGCCAATGATCCGTTTCCCGATCCAATGGCGTAGACCGGGAGCCGGCGCCATCGGTTACGAATTGTTCGAGCGCCACGGCGCGCGACGCGTGGTGACTACGCGGTTCCCGAGCCTTCCGTCAGCCGTTCGAGCTGCGCACGAATCTCGTGCTCGATCGTGTTCTCGATAGTTGACCTGGCGGTCAGTCCAACGTATGATTTAAACGAGCGTTTGAATGCAGCGACATACATGAAAGCGGGAACGGCTCGGGTGCGCGAACAACACGCGAACGGCAAGGTCGTCTCGATCGCCGATACGCGCATGTCGAGCGCGACGAAGGTGCGGATCATGGACGCCGCCGAGACGCTCTTCATGGAGCACGGCTTCGAGGCGACGAGCCTTCGCGTGATCACGGCTACCGCCGGCGTCAATCTCGCCGCCGTCAATTATCACTTCGGTTCGAAGGAAGAGTTGTTCCAGTCGGTGCTGACCCGGCGGCTCGACCCGATGAATCAGGCGCGGCTCGAGTTGCTCACGCGACTGGAAGCGAAGGCGGCGCCAAAGCCGCTCGCGTGCGAACGCATTCTCACCGCGCTGCTCATCCCGGCGCTTGCGCTCGCGCGCGATCCGCAACGCGGCGGCAAGGATTTCCTGCGGCTGCTCGGCCGCGCGTACGCCGATCCGGCGCCGTTCATCCGGCGTTTCCTGTCCGGGCAATACGCCGTGATGATCGCACGCTACAAGGCGGCGTTCGGCCAGGCGTTGCCGCACCTGCCACGCAAGGAATTGACGTGGCGGCTGCATTTCATCATGGGTGCGCTGTCCTACACGCTGGCAGGAACCGACGCGCTCAAGTTGATCGCCGAATTGAATCCGAACGAGACGGCGAACGACGAGATTCTGCTGCGCAGGCTCGCACCCTTCCTGCTCGCCGGCCTCACGGCGCCACTGCCCGCCGTGAGCGCGGTGACGCGCGAGCTCGACGACGAACTCGTGCAGTATCGCTGAACGCCGGCGCAGGGATGCGGAGATTTCGATGAGCCTCTTCGTCACCTGGCTCGACGCGCTGATCGCGGTCATCGCGATTCTGGTCGTTCCGTTCATCGTGCCGCCGCTGCGCCGCGCGCTGATCACGAGGCCATTGCTGCTCAGGTTCCGAAAGGTGATGCCGCGGATGTCGCAGACCGAACGCGAAGCGCTGGAGGCCGGCACCGTCGGTTGGGACGGTGACCTGTTCTCCGGGCGTCCCGCGTGGCATGTACTGCTCGCAATCCCGGCGTCGAAGCTCACCGCTGACGAGCAGCATTTCCTTGACCACGACGTGGAAACGCTGTGCGCGATGGTGTCCGACTGGGAGACGACGAACGTCCACAAGGACCTTCCGGCGCATGTATGGCAGTACATCAAGGAGCGCGGCTTTCTCGGGATGGTGATTCCGAAAGCGTTCGGCGGACTCGGATTTTCCGCCTATGCGCATTCGCAGGTCGTCACGAAGCTCTCCACGCGCAGCGGCACCGTCGCCGTGACGGTGCTCGTGCCGAATTCGCTCGGGCCGGGCGAATTGCTGCTCGATTACGGTACCGACGAGCAGAAGCGCCACTACCTGCCGCGGCTCGCACGCGGCCTGGAGATTCCGTGTTTCGCGCTGACGAGCCCGCAGGCGGGATCGGATGCGGCGGCCATTCCCGACTGGGGCGTCATCTGCTTTGGCGAGCACGACGGCACGCGCGTCCTCGGATTGCGCGTGACGTGGGACAAGCGCTACATCACGCTCGGACCCGTCGCGACGCTCCTCGGCCTCGCGTTTCGTGCGTACGACCCGGAGCACCTGATCGGCGAGCGCGAAGATCTCGGGATTACGTGCGCGCTGATTCCGACGTCGCACCCAGGCGTGCGCATCGGGCGGCGCCACATGCCGCTTAACGCCGTATTTCAGAACGGCCCCAACTCCGGAAGCGATGTCTTCATTCCGATGGACTGGGTGATCGGCGGCACCCCGATGCTCGGCAACGGTTGGCGAATGCTGATGGAATCGCTTGCGGCCGGCCGCGGCATTTCACTGCCGTCGTCGAACACCGGCATGGGGAAGCTTGCCGTGCGTACGACGGGCGCGTACGCCAGGGTACGCACGCAGTTCAAGATGCCGATCGGCCGCTTCGAAGGGGTCGAAGAGGCGCTGACGCGCATGGGCGGCAACCTCTATCTGATGGACGCCACCCGCGCGTTGACGGCGACGATCGTCGATCGCGGCGAGAAGCCCTCGGTGCTGTCCAGCATCGCGAAGCTGCACATCACCGGGCGCGCGCGCGAAATCATCAACGATGCGATGGACATCGCCGGCGGCAAGGGCATCTGCATGGGACCTTCGAATTTCCTCGGCGCCGCCTACATGCAGATGCCGGTTTCGATCACCGTCGAGGGTGCGAACATCCTGACGCGCAGTCTCATCGTCTTCGGGCAGGGCGCCATCCGCTGCCATCCCTACGTGCTGCGCGAAATGGCCGCGACGCAGGAACGAAACCGAAAAAAAGCGCTGCGCGATTTCGATGCGGCGCTCTTCGGACATCTGCGCTTCGCCGCGCGCAACTTCGTGCGCACGCTGATGCTGGGATTGACCGGTTCGCACTTCGTCCGCGTACCGGACGGCGTCGCATTCGAAACCCGGCGCTATTACCAGCAGCTGACGCGCCTGTCGTCATCGCTGGCGCTGATCGCCGACGTCGCGATGGGCTCGCTCGGCGGCGCGCTGAAGCGCAAGGAAAAGCTCTCCGCGCGGTTGGGCGACGTGCTGTCGCAGCTTTATCTCTGCTCGGCGACCCTGTGGCGCTTCGAGCAGGAGGGGCGGCAACCGGCGGACGCTCCGCTGATGCACTGGGCGATCTGGGATGCAATGCTCAAGGCGCAGAGCGCTCTCGAGGGCGTACTCGACAATTTTCCGAACCCCATGCTCGGCGCGCTGATGCGGCGCGTCGTATTTCCGCTGGGACGGCCGTACGTCGCGCCATCCGACGAGTTGGGCCACGAAGTCGCGAGGCTTCTGATCGAACCTTCAGCGACGCGTGATCGGCTCACCGCCGGCATGTTCATCGGCGATCCGGACGAACCGGTGGGCATGCTCGAGCGCGCGCTGGCGGTGACGATGGCCGCCGAGCCGATCGAGCGCAAGCTGCGGGACGCCGTCAGAAGCGGCGCGCTCGATGCGCGGCTTGCGCCGGGCGAGGGAGGCGCCGAAATCGCCGCCCTCGCGGTGGCCGCCGGTGTCATTTCCGAATCCGAGTCAGACCTGCTCGCCTCGCAACGCGAACTCGCTGCGCGCGTCGTTCGTGTCGACGATTTCGCGCAGGACCTCGGCACGTTCCTGCTCAAGGCGAACAGCCAGGGCGAGGCGCCGATGTCGCACGTGCGTCCCACGACGGCAGCCGCGGCGCACCGCGCGGTTGCCTAGCGACGGATACGCCATATTCGCACGATGAGCGGCCCGATCTACATCGTCGATGGCGCGCGCACGCCGTTCCTCAAGGCGCGTAATCGTCCCGGCCCGTTCGCGGCGTCGGACCTCGCGACCGACGCCGGCCGCGCGCTGCTGTTGCGGCAACCGTTTGCGCCGGCAGACCTGGATGAAGTGATTCTTGGCTGCGCCGCGCCATCGGCGGACGAAGTGAACATCGGCCGTGTCGTCGCACTGCGGATGGGATGCGGGCACAAGGTGCCGGGCTGGACCGTGATGCGCAATTGCGCGTCCGGCATGCAGGCACTCGACTCGGCGATGGATTCGATGCGCGTCGGGCGGTCCGATCTTGTGCTGGCTGGCGGCGTCGACGCACTCTCGCGCGTTCCGTTGCTGTTCTCCGACGCGATGGTCGTGTGGCTCGCGGACTGGTACGCGGCGAAGACGCCAGGCCGCCGTGCGACGCTTCTGGCGCAATTCCGGTTGAAGCATCTCGCACCGGTGCTCGGCTTGATGAAAGGGCTGACCGACCCCGTCGTCGGGCTGCTGATGGGCCAGACCGCCGAGAATCTCGCATTCCGCTTCGCCATATCGCGGCGCGACATGGACGAGTTCGCAGCGGTGAGCCATGCGCGCGTCCTCGCGGCGCAGCGGGAAGGCCGCTTCGGTCGCGAAATCGTGCCGCTCTTCGATCGTGCGGGCCATGTGTATGCGGCGGACGACGGCGTGCGCGAGGATTCGACGCCGGAAAACCTGGCGCGCCTCAAGCCGTTTTTCGATCGCAAGTATGGCAACGTCACGGCCGGCAACAGCTCGCAGATCACCGACGGCGCCGCGTGCCTGGTGCTCGCCACCGAAAACGCGGTGAAACGCTACGGCCTGATGCCGAAGGGCCGCATCGTCGATTCGCAATGGGCGGCGCTCGATCCTGCGCAAATGGGCCTCGGTCCCGTCTATGCGGCGACGCCACTGCTGCAGCGTCATCAACTGCGCCTGAACGACGTCGATCGCTGGGAAATCAACGAAGCGTTCGCGGCGCAGGTCATCGCGTGTCAGCGCGCATGGCAGGACGATGTCTTCTGCCGGGAGGAACTGGGTCTGCCGGGTGCGCTCGGCGCGCTCGACATGGACAACGTCAATGTCGACGGCGGCGCGATTGCGCTTGGACATCCGGTCGGTGCGTCGGGTGCCCGCATCGTCCTGCACCTGCTGAACGTGCTGGAGCGAACCGGCGCCCGGCGTGGCATCGCCGCGATCTGCATCGGCGGTGGCCAGGGTGGCGCGATGCTCGTCGAGCGAGTGTAGGCAGGGACCGCGACGTGGAACACTGGACACTCACCCGGGACTGCGACGGGATCGCATGGCTCACGATCGACTGTGCGGGAGCGACGACGAACACGTTGTCGAAGGCCGTGCTCGCGGAGCTGAACGAAGCGCTCGACCTGCTCGACGCGCAACCGCCGAAGGGACTCGTCATCCGGTCGGGCAAGGCGAACGGATTCATTGCCGGCGCCGACATCGACGAGTTCGGTGACATCGGCGACGCCGATGTCGCGCGCGCGTTGATCGAGCGCGGATGGAAGACATTCGATCGACTCGCAAACATCGGTTATCCGACGCTCGCGCTGATTCGCGGCTTCTGTCTCGGTGGTGGTCTCGAACTGGCACTCGCGTGCCGCTATCGTATCGTCGTCGACGAGCCGGCGACGCGTCTCGGCCTGCCGGAAGTGATGCTCGGCATCGTTCCGGGATGGGGCGGGATCAAGCGTCTGCCGAAGCTGATCGGCGCGCCTGCGGCGCTCGACTTGCTGCTGACCGGCAAGACCGTCGATGCGCGGAAGGCGAAGCGCGCAGGGCTTGCCGACGAATGCGTGCCGCTGCGCGTCATGGACAACGCCGCGCGCAGCGTGTTGCGGGCGAAGCCGATTCCGCGTGGGCTGCCGTTTCCGCTATCGCTGACCCAGTCGTCGCTTGCCCGGCGCTACATAGCCGCCAACGCGCGCAAGCGAGTCGCCAGGCGCGCGCGACGCGAGCATTACCCGGCGCCCTACGCGATCATCGATCTCTGGGAACGCTTCGATGGTGACCCGCTCGCGCCGGCCGCGGATGACGCCGCATCGATCAGCGCGCTGCTTGCGACACCCACCGCCGCGAATCTCATCCGCGTGTTTCATCTGCAGGAACGCCTGAAGACGCTCGGCAAGGCGTCGGCGAGTCCGGTGTCGCGCGTGCATGTCGTCGGTGGCGGAACGATGGGCGGCGACATCGCCGCGTGGTGCGCGTTGCGCGGCCTGACCGTGACGCTGCAGGACCAGGATGTCGACCGGCTGGCGCCGGCGATGAAGCGTGCGGCCAGGTTGTTCCTGGAGCGGCTCAAGGATCCGCGCCGGATCCGCGACGCACTCGATCGCCTGATTCCCGACGTTCCGGGCGACGGCATCGCGCACGCGGATGTGATCATCGAAGCGATCTTCGAGAACGTCGACGCCAAGCGCAAGCTCTTCACCGACGTCGAGGCGCGCGCGCGGCCGGAGGCGATCCTCGCGACGAACACGTCGTCGATTCCGCTCGAGGAGATCGCGAGCGCGTTGCGCGATCCCGCGCGGCTCATCGGCCTGCATTTCTTCAATCCGGTCTCGCGGATGATGCTCGTCGAAGTCGTCGCCGGCCGCGACAGCGATCCTGGGCTCGTCACGCGCGGCGCGGCGTTCGTTCGGGCGATCGACAAGTTGCCGTTGCCGGTGAAGAGCGCGCCGGGATTCCTTGTCAATCGGGTGCTCGCACCGTACCTGATGACGGCGATGCGTTGTGTCGACGAAGGCATCGCGCCGGAGGCTGTCGATGAAGCGGCGGTCGCGTTCGGCATGCCGATGGGACCGATCGAGCTCGCCGATACGGTCGGCCTCGACATCTGTCTGGCCGTCGGCCGGATGCTCGGCGGCGAAGGCGAAACGCCGCGGAAGCTCGCCGAACACGTGTCCGCCGGCGAGTTGGGCAGGAAGACCGGGCAAGGCTTCTACCGGTGGGTGAACGGA
>JALYSS010000241.1 GCA_030854685.1 Pseudomonadota bacterium
CGTCGATCCATCTACACGTCGAGGTTGCGCACGCCGAGCGCGTTCGACTCGATAAACGCGCGACGCGGTTCCACCTGCTCGCCCATCAGCGTCGAGAAGATTTCCTCCGAACTGATGACGTCCTCGATCTGCACTCTCAACAGGCGCCGCACGGCAGGATCCATCGTCGTCTCCCACAATTGCCCGGGATTCATTTCCCCCAATCCCTTGTAGCGCTGGATCGCCACGCTTCCGCGCGCTTCGCCGAGCAGCCAGTCGAGCGCTTCCTTGAACGACTTCACCGCCTGCTGCTTCTCGCCACGCTTCGCGAACGCCCCCGGGTAGATCAAGCCCTGCAGCACCTCCGCCGCGTGACGAATCTGCTCGGCGTCGCCGCTCACGAGGAAATCGGCATCGATCGCCGTCGCGTGCGGCGTGCCGTGATGGGTGCGAATGACGATGATCCGATGCGCTTCGTTCGTCGCGTCGTACCGCACTTCGGCGACCACTTCCGGATTGTCGATCGCCGCCTGCAGCGCGATGGCGCTGCGGAGCGCCGCTGTTTCGGTCGACAAATCGAGGTGCACGCCGTTGAGCATCGCGCGTAGCGCCGCCGCGTCAACGACACGCGCGAGGCGCTCGATGACGGCTTCCGCGAGCAGGTATTCGCGCGCGACATCGCCCAGCGATTCGGTGGAGAGCGGCGGACGGCCTTCGCCGGGAACGAGTTCCGCACCCTTCAGCGCGACGCGCAGCAGATGCTGCTTCAACTCGTGCTCGTCCTTCAGGTAGACGTCGTCGCCACGTCCCTGCTTCGCCTTGTAGAGAGGCGGCTGCGCGATGTAGATGTGGCCCCGCTCGACCAGCTCGGGCATCTGGCGATAGAAGAACGTGAGCAGCAGCGTGCGGATGTGCGAGCCGTCGACGTCCGCGTCGGTCATGATGATGATTCGGTGATACCGCAGCTTGTCGGCGTTGTACTCATCCTTGCCGAATCCGGTGCCAAGCGCCGTGATCAGCGTGACGATTTCCTGCGAGCTCACGAGCTTGTCGAAGCGCGCGCGCTCGACGTTGAGGATCTTGCCCCGCAACGGAAGGATCGCCTGGAACTTGCGATCGCGACCCTGCTTCGCGGAACCGCCGGCGGAATCGCCTTCGACCAGGTAGATTTCGCACAACGCGGGATCGCGCTCCTGGCAGTCGGCGAGCTTGCCGGGCAGTCCCATGCCGTCGAGCACGCCCTTGCGTCGCGTGAGCTCGCGCGCCTTGCGCGCGGCTTCGCGCGCCCGCGCGGCGTCGACGATCTTGGAGCAGATGATCTTCGCGTCACCCGGCTGTTCGAGCAGGAATTCGGCGAGCTTCGCGCTGACTATTTCCTGAACGATCGGCTGCACCTCCGAGCTGACGAGCTTGTCCTTGGTCTGCGACGAGAACTTGGGCTCGGGCACCTTGATGGACAGCACGCAGGTCAAGCCTTCGCGCATGTCGTCGCCGGTGGTCTCGACCTTCGCCTTCTTCGCGATGTCTTCCTTCTCGATGTAGCCGTTGAGCGTACGCGTCATTGCCTGGCGCAAGCCCGTCAGGTGTGTGCCTCCGTCGCGCTGCGGGATGTTGTTCGTGAAGCATTGCACGGACTCCGCGTACGAGTCGTTCCATTGCATCGCGACTTCGACGATCGTGCCGTCCTTCTCGCCGATCGAATGAAAGATCTTCGGGTGCAGCACGGTCTTGCTGCGGTTCATGAACTCGACGAAGCCCTTGATGCCGCCCGAGTACGCGAA
This sequence comes from Pseudomonadota bacterium, assembly GCA_030854685.1. GTDB lineage: Bacteria > Pseudomonadota > Gammaproteobacteria > Burkholderiales > Casimicrobiaceae > VBCG01. The sequence goes on from JALYSS010000241.1 coordinate 1,761, forward strand.
GTTCTCGCTCTTTCCGTCGCGCTGGTCGGCGAGCTCGATCTTGACGCCGTTGTTCAGGAACGAGAGTTCGCGGATGCGCTTGGCGAGTATCTCGTAGTGGTATTCGATGCGGCTGAACGTGCCGAGCGACGCCATGAAGTGCACTTCGGTGCCGCGACGATCCGTCGAGCCGACGATCGCGAGCGGTGCCACCGGCACGCCATGGCGAAATTCCATCTGGTGGATTTCGCCGTTGCGCCAGATCCGAAGCTTCAGCCAATCGGACAACGCGTTCACAACGGAGACGCCGACGCCATGCAAGCCCCCGGATACCTTGTAGCTGTTCTGGTCGAACTTGCCACCCGCGTGGAGTTCCGTCATCACGATCTCGGCGGCCGAGCGATGTTCCTCGTCGTCGAACTTGAGATCCGTCGGAATGCCGCGGCCGTTGTCGACGACCGATATCGAGTTGTCGGCGTGAATCACCACCTTGATGTCGTCGCAATAGCCCGCGAGCGCCTCGTCGATCGCGTTGTCGAGGACTTCGAACACCATGTGATGGAGACCCGTTCCGTCGGACGTGTCGCCGATGTACATGCCGGGCCGCTTGCGAACCGCATCGAGACCTTTCAGGACCTTGATGCTCGAGGAATCGTATTCGTCGCCGTGTTGCCGCGGCTTCGCTTGCGCTGGGGTCATCGTGACTTCCGGTGGTATTGCGACGGATTTAATTGGGGTCGGAGCGGATTTAATGGGGTCAGAGCCGAAATAATTAACGCGGGCAGGACCCGCCGCTCGCGGACGGTACGTTCAATTATTTCGGCTCTGACCCCATTAAATCGACCCGATTAAATCCGCATCGGCATGACGACGTACTTGTAATCGTCACGCTCGGGGAGCGTCACCAGCGCGCTCGAACCGACGTCGCCGAATGCGAGATAGACCTTGTCGCTGCTGACGTTCGACAGTACGTCGAGCAGGTATGTGATGTTGAAACCGATGTCGAGGGCCTCGCCGGCATAGCCGATCGGCAGTTCCTCTTCGGCCTCTTCCTGCTCGCTGTTCGTACAGATGATCTTGAGCTGATCAGCGCTCAAAACAAGGCGTACGCCGCGGAATTTCTCGTTGGAGAGGATCGCAGCGCGCTGCAACGCGGACAGGAGCGTCGCCCGTTCGAGTTCGATCCGCTTGGTGTGGCCGGTGGGGATGACGCGGTTGTAATCGGGAAACTTGCCGTCGATGACTTTGGACACGAGCTCGACGTTACCGAAACGGAACCGTGCCTGGTTGGCCAGTATGTCGATCGTGACCGGCGTGTCGCTGTCCTCGAGGAGCTTCGCGAGCTCCAGCACCGTCTTGCGCGGCAGGATCACTTCCGCGCGCGTGTAGTCGCCGGCGATTGCGAGACTCGCCCAGGACAGCCGATGGCCGTCCGTCGCGACGGTCTGCAGCAGCCCTTGGTCGACGACCAGCAGCATGCCGTTCAGGTAGTAGCGGATATCCTGCTGCGCCATTGCGAATTCCGCGAGTTTCAGGAGAGACCGGAAATCGCGCTGCGGCAGCGTGAGCGTCTGCAATTGCTCCTGTCCGACGCTGATGCGCGGGTAATCGCTCGCGGCGAGCGTTTGCAGGTTGAAGCGTGAGCGGCCCGCGCGCACCGTCATCTTGCTGCCGGTCACGTCGACGTTGATCTGTGCATCGTCAGGCAAGGCGCGCAGCAGGTCCTGCAGCTTGCGTGCGCCTACGGTGGTGGCCTGCCCATCCTTGCCTTCGAGATCGGCAATTGCGGTGATCTGCATCTCGAGATCGGTCGCGGTCACGTGCAGCTTGCCGTCCTTGTGCTCGAGCAGGACGTTCGCGAGAATCGGCAGCGTGTGTCGACGTTCGACAATCCCCGACACGGCCTGCAGCGGCTTGAGCAGTGCATCGCGGGGTATCTGTTTTAATTGCATGTCCAACAATAATAACGTTAATAGGAGATCGCCAAAAATGCCGGCAACGTTGATTTGCGCTGTTGCGTCAGACCCTTGGCGTCGCGGCCGCCGTCGTATAACTCCTGTGCGGTCTGTGGATGGTTTGGGGGCTTTTCCCGGGTTCTGCCGCCGAGCCGCTTAATCCACAAATTATAACTGTTCAACACCACTTTTTCCAGTGCGGCCAATGGCTTGAAAAGCGGTGTTCGGCGGCCGGCCCGGCGGCCTAGCTGCGCAGGACTTGCAGCAGGAAATTGACGTCGTGATTCAGGTCCGGCAGCGATTCGCGTAATTTCGCAATCTGTCGGCACGCATGCAGCACCGTCGTGTGATCGCGGCCGCCGAAATTGCTGCCGATTTCGGGAAGCGACAATTGCGTCAGTTCCTTCGCCAGCGCCATCGCTACTTGGCGCGGGCGGGCCACGGCGCGCGATCGCTTCTTCGAATGCATGTCAGTAATGCGGACCTTGTAATAATCCGCCACCGTCTTCTGGATGTTGTCGATCGAGACCTGCCGGTTCTGGACGGCCAGCAGGTCGCGCAGCGCCTCCTTGGTCATCGGCAGCGTGATTTCCTGGCCGTGGAAGTTGGCGAATGCGAGTATCCGCTTGAGCGCGCCCTCGAGTTCGCGCACGTTGCTGCGGATGTGCTTGGCGATAAAGAATGCGACCTGCTCATCGATCCGCACGCCGACGGATCCTGCCTTCGCGAGCAGGATCGCAACGCGCATTTCGAGTTCCGGCGGCTCCAGCGCCACCGTGAGCCCCCAGCCGAAGCGCGAAATGAGTCGCTCCTCGATGCCGGCGATTTCCTTCGGGTATGTATCGCAGGTGATGACGACCTGCTTGTGCGCTTCGATCAGCGTGTTGAACAGGTAGAAAAATTCTTCCTGCGTACGGCTCTTGCCGCCGAAGAATTGGATGTCGTCGATCAGCAGCAGATCGAGCGACCGGTAATTGCGCTTGAAGTCATCGAAGGCCCTGTGCTGGTACGCGCGGACGACGTCCGACACGTAGGTTTCCGCGTGGATGTAGCGGATCTTGGCCGCCGGGTTGTGCTGGAGGATCTGGTTGCCGATCGCCTGGATCAGATGCGTCTTGCCGAGTCCCACGCCGCCGTAGACGAACAGCGGGTTGTACGACGTAGGATGATCGGCGACCTGCAGGCCGGCAGCTCGCGCCAGCTGGTTGGCTTTTCCGGCGACGAACGAGCCGAACGTGAACGTGGGGTTCAGACTGCCGGGCTCGCTGCGATGGATCGGGTTGGTGCCCAGTGGAGTGCTCGTTTCGATGGACGCTGGCGTTGCGATCTCGGCGGCTGCGCCGTTGCCGGCGCCGACGGTTGGTGGCGCGGAGGAGTGTGCAGGGGTCCTGGTCGCGGGCGAAGAGGCGGGCGCCGAATCGGCCACCGCAAATTCGACGGCGACCGATGCCCCGGTCGCCTGTCGCGCAAGCGTCTCGATGCGCCCGCCGAAGCGGTCCTTTACCCACTGGAGCACGAACCGGTTAGGCGCCGTGAGACGCAAGTGTCCGGACTCGTCGGCACAGCTCAGCGGGCGGATCCAGGTGGCGAATTGTTGCGGGGTCAGTTCGCGCTCGAAAGCGAGCAGACAGGCGGCCCAGGCGGGCGGATGCGAAGCGGGATGCACGGAAACGGCCAGTGATGAAGAAACGGTTTGCGGCGTGACGCGACAACTTTTGCGACTGGCCGGGGAGGCATTGTAGCCGCGGGATTTCGGGTTATCCACAGCGCTGCCCGACGTCGGAACGGCAGGACGGCGGGGCGCGGTCCGGCGTGAAAGTGACCACTCGCGTTGCCGAGACCACCGACGCAGGACGGGAAACATTGACAGTGTGCATGTAACGCGCTCTAATGTAAGGCTTTTTCGAACCGGCTACCCTCCGGTAGCTGCGGGCGGCTCGGAACAGGGTTTCCCAAAGAGAACAGAAGGGTTTCCCAAAGGGGACCGAACTTCCCGAAGGGAACAGACCTTTCCCAAAAGAGAGGCACTTTCAGAGGCTATGACATGAAACGCACTTATCAGCCCTCCACGCTGCGCCGCGCGCGGACGCATGGATTTCGCGCGCGGATGAAGACCGTCGGCGGCCGCAAGGTCCTGTCGGCTCGCCGCGCCAAGGGCCGCGCGCGCCTCGCCGTCTGACGCAAATTCCAACCGGATCACCCGCCCGGCGAGCCGCGCGTCATCGGCTCCGCGGCGCCGGTGCGTTCGAAGCGGTATTCAAGACGGGCGCCCGGCACGATGCGCATTTCCTGCAGTTGATCGCCGCGCCGGCCGCGCAGTCGCCCGGTCGCGTCGGCTACGTCATCGGACGCAAAATGATGCGACGAGCGGTCGATCGCAATTGCTTGCGGAGACGGCTGCGCGAGAGTGTTCGCGCGGCACGACCCGCGATCGAAGCATTCGACATCATCCTGCGCGTCAAGCGTGCGGTGCCGAGAGTCGCGATCCTCGAGGCGAACGCCGAGTCGCGGCGTTTGCTCGCGCGTCTCGCCGGATAGCGATGAAGCAGTTGCTGCTCGCGGCGCTGCGCGCCTATCAATATTTCCTGCGCCCGATGCTCGGGGCGAATTGCCGGTTCTATCCAAGCTGTTCCGACTACGCGCGCAATGCGATCGAGCGCCACGGAGCGCGCCGTGGCGCGTGGCTCGCATTGCGCCGTGTCGGTCGCTGTCACCCATGGCACCCGGGCGGTTACGACCCCGTTCCGTAGCCTCTCCAAGCCGTTTCCCACGCATCGATCCCTTCTCCCCCGGTCGCAACTTTCAATCCGATCCCGCATGGACACGCAACGCCTGATTCTATGGCTGGTTTTTTCCTTCTCCGCGCTGATGCTCTGGCAGGCGTGGGAGCGCGAGCACAGTGCGCCGCCCATCACGGCGGCAACATCGCGATCGACGCGCGCGGCGGAGCCGGAATCCGGGGCGCCGAGCGCTGCGATTCCACCCGCGATGACGCCAGCCGGCGCACCGCCCGTGGCCGCCGTCGTCGCGGCCGGAAAGACGATCGAAGTCAGCACCGATCTCTATGTTGCCGACATCGACACCGTCGGCGGCACGCTCACGCGCGTCGCGCTCGCCAAGCACCGCGACGCACTGGATCCGTCGAAGCCGTATCTCGCGTTGCAGCGGACCGCGGAGCGAACGTTCGTCGCGCAGGCGGGGCTGATCGGCGAAGGCTTCCCGAATCACCGCACCGTGTATGAGCCGCTGCCCGGGCCGCGAACGCTCGCCCCGGGACAGGACCAGTTGCAGGTGAAACTGCAGGCAACGGCTGCCAACGGCGACAAGGTGGTGCAGGTGCTGACGTTCCACCGCGGAAGCTACGTGATCGATGTCGCGTTCGACGTGACGAACAACGGCTCGGCGCCGATCACGCCGGAGGCGTATTTCCAGCTGATGCGCGACACGAAGAAGGTCGGCGTGCAAAGCTCGATGGCGCCCGCGTCGTTCGTCGGGCCCGTCGTCTATGACGACCAGGACAAGTTCAAGAAGGTCGACTTCGGAGAGATCGACAAGGAGGCCGCCGACCCGACGCGCAAGCCCGCGTACACGCACGCGACCGACAGCGGCTGGATCGGCATGATCGAGCATTACTTCGTCGCCGCCTGGTTGCCGCCGGACAACACGAAACGCCAGTTCTATACGACGAAACTCGACAATGGGCTCTATACGGCGGGCGTTCGCTACGCCGAGGGCACGATTCCGCCGGGTGGCACCGGCGTCATCGCGTCGCGCCTCTACGTCGGTCCCCAGGACCAGGACGCGCTCGCCAAGCTTGCGAAGGGCCTCGATCTCGTCGTCGACTACGGCATATTCACGATCATCGCCGAGCCGCTGTTCCTGCTGCTCAAGTGGCTGCATGCGCTGATCGGCAACTGGGGTTGGGCGATCATCGTCATGACGATCCTGATCAAAGGCGCCTTCTTTCCGCTGAACGCGACGTCGGCACGGTCGATGGCGAAGATGAAGATCGTCGCGCCGAAGATGAAGGCGCTGCAGGAGCAGTACGCGAACGACAAGCAGCAGCTCCAGGTGAAGATGATGGAGCTCTACAAGCAGGAGAAGATCAATCCGCTCGGCGGCTGCCTGCCGATTGTCGTGCAGATACCGGTATTTATCGCGCTCTACTGGGTGCTGCTCTCGGCGGTCCAATTGCGCCATGCGCCGTGGATTGGCTGGATCCACGATCTTTCGGCGCCCGACCCGTGGTTCATCCTGCCCGTCGTGTACGCGATCACCGCCTATATGCAGGTGAAGCTTTCGCCCACGCCGATCTCCGATCCGGTGCAGGCGAAGGTGATGCAGTTCATGCCGGTCGCGTTTTCGATCATGTTCCTGTTCTTTCCGTCCGGCCTCGTGCTGTACTGGCTGGTGAACAACTCGCTGCAGATCGCGCAGCAGTGGCACGTGAACCGGATGCTCCAGAAAGAGGCGACGCTGAACGCCGCCAAACGCCGCTAGACGGGAAATCGGGGTCAGAGATGTATTTCCGGACGCAGCAATCTTCTCCGGACGAACCTTGTCGGGAAATACATCTCTGACCCCGATTTCCACGCGCCCGCCACCCGCCGCCATCGTCGCGATCGCGACGCCGCCGGGGCGCGGCGGCATCGGCATTGTTCGCGTCTCCGGCCGTAATCTCGAGGCGCTGATCGAAGGCGTGGCGGGTCGGTCGCTGCCGGCGCGCGTTGCGACACGCGTCACGTTCCGCGACGCGCAAGGCGCACCGATCGATAGCGGACTCGCGCTGTACTTTCCGCACCCGCATTCGTATACCGGCGACGACGTGGTCGAATGGCAGGGGCACGGCGGCGTGGCCGTCATGCGCCTGCTGCTTGCACGCTGTGTCGAGCTGGGCGCGCGACTCGCCGAGCCGGGGGAATTCACCAAGCGCGCGTTCCTGAACGGCAAGCTCGATCTCGCGCAGGCGGAAAGCGTCGCGGATGTCATCGAGGCTTCGACGGCGACAGCCGTACGTGCCGCCGCTCGCAGCCTCACCGGCGAGTTCTCGCGCGAAGTGCACGCATTGCGCGATGCGCTGATCGATTTGCGCATGTATACGGAAGCCACGCTCGACTTTCCGGAGGACGAACTCGACCTGCTCCGTGAAGGCGACGTCGCGGCGCGACTTGCGGCGATTCGCGCCCGACTCGGGCAGGTGGTGGCGCGTGCGCGTACTGGTGTGATCCTTCGCAGCGGCTTGACCGTCGTGCTCGTCGGCGCACCGAACGTTGGCAAATCGAGTTTGCTGAATCGCCTGGTCGGCGAGGAGGCCGCGATCGTCACGCCGATCCCCGGCACGACCCGAGACACCGTGGAGCGACAGATTGAGCTCGGCGGCATCCCGCTCACCGTCATCGACACCGCGGGCTTGCACCCCACAAAAGACCCGGTCGAACGCCTCGGCATTGCTCGTACGCGCGCGGCGATCGAGCGCGCCGACGTTGCGCTCGTGCTCGTCGATGCGTGCGAGGACACCGATGGCGGCCGCGCGGGCGTCGCGAACCACGCGTTCGCGCGCACGACGCAGATCGCCGAACTTCCATCGTCGTTGCCGCGGATCGTGGTGCACAACAAATGCGATCTGGCGTTCGCGGCGCCGCATGTCGAACGCTATCCGGCCATGCTGGACGAACCGGAGCTCGCGATGAATGCCGCACGCCAAGCGGCGGCAACTCACGTCTGGCTGTGCGCGCTGACTGGCGACGGCGTTGCCCTGCTCGAAGCCGAAGTGATGCGGATCGCGGGCGTCGAGCATGCGGTCGAGGACGCGTTCTTCGCGCGCGAACGTCAGCTGGTGGCACTCTCCGACGCCAAGCGCCAACTCGACTCGGCGGCCGCCCACATGGAGACGGCCAAGCCGCCGATCGAGCTGCTGGCGGAGGAATTGCGCGGCGCACAGCAGGCGTTTTCGTCCATTACCGGCGCGTTCAGCGCCGACGATCTGCTCGGCGAAATATTTTCACGGTTTTGCATCGGCAAGTAGCATCGCTCGATGCAACGCGACGGTTTCGATCGGGTCGAACGAAGTGCCGGAGCCGTGAATCGGTCAGGCCACCAGTCCACATGATCGTACTGCAGTGCACCTTGGGCAGGAGCGCTTCGCGTGCTACAGTTTTCGACCCCGGTTTTCAGTTTCGCAATTTCAGCGCGCTCTGGTCATGAATCCCACTGAATCGTTGTCCGCGCTCGCCGCGACGGTGAATGCGCCGCCCGACGTCCGGCATCCGCGTCTCGTCGAATGGGTGCAGCAAACCGCGACACTCACGAGGCCCGCGCGAATCATGTGGTGCAGCGGGAGCGCCGAGGAATACGGCGCGCTGTGCGACAGGATGGTCGCCACCGGCACGCTGCATCGGCTCGATCCCGCCAAGCGGCCCAACAGTTTCCTGGCGCGTTCGGATCCATCCGACGTGGCGCGTGTCGAGGATCGCACCTTCATTTGCAGCGAACGCGAAGAGAATGCGGGACCGACCAACAACTGGGTCGAGCCCGCGCAGATGCGGC
>JALYSS010000031.1 GCA_030854685.1 Pseudomonadota bacterium
TCGATCGTGCGCATCTGCAACGCCGCGCGCATTCCGGTAATCGCATTCGGCGTCGGCACGTCACTCGAAGGTCACGTCGCAGCACTTTACGGCGGCGTGTGCCTCGACCTGTCGCAGATGGACCGCATGCTCGAGGTGAACGACGCTGATCTCGACTGCCGTGTGCAGGCCGGCGTGACGCGCGAGCAGCTCAATGCGGAGCTCAAGGGCACCGGGCTGTTCTTCCCGATCGATCCGGGCGCGAACGCGACGATCGGCGGCATGGCGTCGACGCGTGCATCGGGAACCAATGCCGTGCGCTACGGCACGATGCGCGAAAACGTGCTCGGCCTTACCGTCGTCATGGCCGATGGCCGAGTCATTCGCACCGGCAGCCGCGCCCGGAAGTCGAGCGCGGGCTACGACCTCACGCGGCTCTTCGTCGGGTCCGAAGGCACGCTCGGCATCATCACCGAGGTGCAGCTTCGTCTTTATGGAGTGCCGGAAGCGATCTCGGCCGCGGTGTGCCAGTTCGCGGAGCTCAAAGGCGCCGTCGACTCGGTGATCGTCGCGATGCAACTCGGCATCCCGGTCGCGCGGATCGAATTGCTCGACGACGTGCAGATGGACGCGTGCATCCGCTTTTCGCAACTCGCGGAATTCGAGCCGAAGCCAACGCTCTTCTTCGAGTTCCACGGGACCGAGGCCGCTGTGCGCGAGCAGGCTGAAATGATCGAGTCGCTCGCGGCCGACCATGGAGGCGGCCAGTTCCGGTGGGCGACGGCGCAGGAAGAGCGGTCGCGGCTCTGGAAGGCGCGGCACAACGCGTATTACGCGGCGCTTGCGCTGGCGCCGGGTAAGCAGGCGTTCGCCACCGACGCGTGCGTGCCGATCTCCCGGTTGACCGAATGCGTGCTCGAAACGCAGGCGGATGTCGTCGCCACCGGTCTTGTCGCACCGATCGTCGGTCACGTCGGCGACGGCAACTTCCACCTCGTCGTGCTGTTCGATCCCGCGAAGCCCGACGAGCGGGCCAAGGCGGAAGCGCTCGCCGCCCGCGTCAGCATGCGTGCGATCCGGATGGGTGGCACGTGTACCGGCGAGCACGGCATCGGCATGCACAAGCTCGAGGCGCTCGTGGCCGAGCATGGCGAGGCCGTCTCGGTGATGCAGACGATCAAGCGCGCCCTCGATCCGCACGACATCCTGAATCCCGGCAAGACCGTTCCGCTCGATTGAGGGGCCATGTTCGAACTCTACATCGGCAACAAGAATTATTCGTCGTGGTCGCTGCGCGGCTGGCTGGCCGCGAAACTCTCCGGGGAGGCGTTCGAGGAAATCGCGGTTGCGCTGACCGGGGTGACGCCGAATCCGGCGAACCTCGCGTTCTCCCCGTCGGGACTGGTGCCGTGCCTGCACGAAGGGGACATTGTCGTCTGGGATTCGCTCGCGATTGCCAACCATCTTGCGAAAGCGCCATCCGCAGATGTGGCCGGCGGATGCGAGCGCACGCGCGTGGGCGCGCTCGATTTGCGCCGAAATGCATTCCGGTTTCCCGACATTGCGTAACGACATGACGATGTGCATCCGCGAGCGCGTCGACGTTCGGCCGTGGTCAGCCCGGCTCGCCGCCGATATCGGGCGCGTCACGCGGATCTGGGACGAATCACGGCGTCGCTTCGGCGCCGGCGGTGCATTTCTCTGCGGCCGCTATTCGCTCGCCGATGGCTTCTACGGACCGGTCGCGTTCCGCTTCCAGACTTATGGCGTCGAGCCGGGCGGCGCGGCGGGTGCCTATCTTGAAGCATTGCTCGCGCATCCCGACATGCGTGAATGGGAGCGCGCAGCACTCGCCGAGACGACAATCGTCGAGGCCGATGAGCCGCGCCATCTGTATCGCGACAAGATCGCCGCCACCTGACGCACTGACGTGGAAGATGCCGCCGTCGCCGAACTCGAGGACCGCATCCGCGCCGCGGTCGCGGATCGGCGGACGTTGCGCATTCATGGCGCCGGCACAAAGGATTTCTATGGCGCGTCGCTTACCGGCGATCCGCTCGATGTACGTGCGGTCAACGGCATCGTCTCGTACGCGCCCGGCGAACTCGTGCTTACCGCGCGAAGCGGCACGCCGATCGCCGAGATCGAGGATGCACTCGCGGTGCACGGGCAGATGCTCGCATTCGAGCCCCCGCATCACGGCGCAGGCGCAACGCTCGGCGGTATCGTGGCCAGCGGATTCTCCGGCCCGCGGCGCCCGCACGCCGGTGCCGCGCGCGACTTCGTACTCGGCACGCGCGTCATCGATGGGACCGGGACGTCGCTTGCCTTCGGTGGCCAGGTGATCAAGAACGTCGCGGGTTTCGACGTATCGCGGCTCATGACCGGCGCGCTTGGCACGCTCGGCGTGTTGACCGAAATATCGCTCAAGTGCC
>JALYSS010000258.1 GCA_030854685.1 Pseudomonadota bacterium
AAGTGATGCAGGTCGTGCGGCAAATGCGCGCGGAAGGCCTTTCGGTGCTGCTCGTCGAGCAGAACGTGCCGCTTTCGCTGGGCGTCGCCGATCGTGCGTACATCCTCGACGACGGCAAGGTCGTCTATTCCGGCACGGCCGCGGAGCTCTCCGCGAACCACGAGTTGGTCGAAAAGCTCGCCGGGGCGACCGCACAGCATTGATGCTGTCAGCGGCAAGTGACGGCATCGTCCCGGTTCGAATGACCGGCAAAGAGGCGCCGGATTCGGCGTCTGGCAACGAACGATCGAGCGCCCTTCACATCTCGCACGGGATATCCATCACCGCTTCGGTCGCGCCGGCGTCGAGTTGGCGCAGATCGAGCCGGGCGTCGCCACCATAAAGCGCTCCCAAACGCTCTCGGATACTCGCAATGCCGGTGGCCTCTGCATCCGGAATGAACCCGGCGCCGCTGTCGGCGATCTTCAAGCGCAGGCGACCATTGCCGGCCTCCGTCGCGATGCGGATCGAGCCGGCCGTGGTCGACTGCTCGAGACCGTACGTGATCGCGTGGTCGATCAGCGGCAGCAGAATCATCGGCGGCATACGGAGGTCGCTTAGACTGCGCGCCACATCGATGTCGAATGCGAGCCGATGGCCGAGGCGTGCCTTGACGATGTCGAGATAGGTACGCGCAAGCTCGATCTCCTGCCCGACTGTCGAAGACGTGCTGCGCATGAGCGGCATCGCCGCGCGGAGATAGGCGATCAGATCGTCGAGCATGCGCGCGGCCATACCGGGGTCCTGTTCGTACAGGTGCTCGACCTGCGCGAGCGTGTTGAACAGGAACTGTGGCTCGACTCGCGCCTGCATCGCCTGCAGCCTCGATTCGAGCGCGAGTCTCGATCGGCGAATTCGATCGAGTTCGGCGGCACGAAGGTGCGCCCCTGTCCTGAGCGCCGCGCGTCGGTCGGCGTAGAAGAAAACCGCCGGTCCTCCGAGCAGCAGCCAACTCGTCAGCGCGTAGGTCGGGAAGAAATAGAGCGAACCCGGGCCGCGCAGGTACGGTCGCCACGCCGGCCACTGGTCGGGCAGGACAAACGTGCGCCAGGCCCAACTGAAACTCTCGCCGAACAGAATGCCGGCCGTACACCCGGCGAGCGCGGCCGCGACATAGCAGAAACGCCTGCGCGCGCCCTGATCGACGGCGCGGTCGGCGACAACGATTGCGGCGAGCAGACAGAGCGCCTTGAATTGATCCGAGATTCCGGATCCCAGAAAAAACAGGTGCATCGGCATCGTCCTGGCGAACTGGAGGGCGGGGGCCCAATTGATCAGCGCGGTAAAGACGGTTGCGGCCAGCCCGAACAGCATCGCGCCACGCACTTGCGACCAGCGAACGCCACGCAGCGAATCCGCAGCAAATGCCACGAAGCGCCTCGTGGCCGATTGACTGATCGTAGCCGCCACGTTCACGCAGAGCGGCGGGCCGATGCCGCCTCCTGGTAAGGTAGCTCGATCGTCGCGACGACGCCGTGCGGCGAGTTCAGTCCCAGCGACAGGCTCGCAGCATTGCCGAAAAGCGCCGCCAGGCGCGCCCGAATATTGGCGAGTCCGGTTCCGCCGCCGCCCGACTTCGCGAATCCCTGCCCGGTATCGGAAATCTGAATGCGCAGTCGGCCGCTCTCGGTCGACGCGCGCAGATCGATGCGGCCTCCCTCCGTCGAAGGCCCGAGACCGTGCTTGATCGCATTCTCGGCCAGCGTAAGCAGCATGAGCGCAGGCATGCGCGCGTTTCTGAGTCCCGCCGGTACGTCGATCATGAACGCCAGCCGTCGACCCATCCGGATTTGCTGGATATTCAGGTACGCAGTGATGTGATCGATTTCCCGGCCTAGCGTCGATTCGGTTTCGCGCATCTGCGGCAGCGCCACGGCGAGATATTGCTTGAGGTTGCGCAGCATCCGCGCGCCCTGGTGCCGGTCGGTGTCGTAGAGGCGCTTGACGTTCGCGAGCGTATTGAACAGGAAGTGCGGCTCGATCTGCGCCTCGAGCATCTGCAATCGTGCTTCCGCGGTCTGCTGATCCATGCGTGCCGATTCGAGTGCCACGTACTCGAGCGCCGCAGTCTGCTCGGCGTCGGCGCGCTCATAGAGCCACACCGCCGTGACCAGCGATCCGAGGAGTGCATAGCGGGGCCAGTCGAGACCCAGCCCGAGCACGAATTCCCCAACGCTCCACTGCGGCACACCGGCATGGAAATCCCAATCTTCCCAGACCATGATGGCGGTCACGGCCACCGCGGTGGCGACTGCCACGGCGACGAACAGCGCCGCGTACTGCCGAAGGCCGCGGCGTGGTACGCGGTGGAGTACTCGGACGACGGCGAGCAGGATCGTGCAACCGATGAACGCCGCATAGGCGTACGACACCAGCAAGGAGATGACCCACTGCTGGAACGGTTCGGTGACGATGAACTTGATCGACTGCCGCACCGCATCGATGAGCGCCACGATCGCGACGATTGCGAAGCCGCGCCAGCGAAGACCGGCGTACCAATGCGCGCTCGACGTCGCGTGCGGGGAGACGCCGCGCAGCGCCGCAACAGCGAACGTTTCCGGACGCGCGATCACTTGAACGCGTAGGTGACGCGCGCGTAGAAAGTCCGCCCGCGCGGGTCGGTGTTCACGCCGTCATAGCCGGCCGCAAACCGGGCCGAGCCCGTTTGCGTAAACGGTGGCTCGCGGTCGAACAGATTCCCGATGCCCAGGACGATTTTTGTATTCCTGAATCCGGCATAGATACCCTGCACATCCCACACCGAGTACGTACCTACGCGTCGGACCCCGCAATTTTCGAAATTCTCATCGCACGTTGTGAGGTCTTCCTCGATGTATCCGCTCTCAAATGTTTGCGCCACCGATGCGCTCCACGGGCCGCTGTCCCAGTTCAACGCGGCGGAGTGCCGCCAGCGGGGGATGGGTCCGATAAAATTGTTTCCGACGCCCGAGGTGTAATTGGCGCGATCGAGCTGCTGCCGCCACTGCGAAATATAGGTGCCGTTGATGTTGAAGCCGAAGCGGCCGAATGGCGTGGTCCGACCCTGGTAGCGCACATCAGCGTCGATCCCGGACGTCCGCAGGTTTCCGAGATTCTGGTTCCATTCGATGATCTGCCGGATGGGTCCGGGCAGATTCGGAAACGCCGGATCCACCGGGCCGCGCACGAAATTGGCGCTGAACCGGTCGAAGAATTGGAACAGCGAGTCTTCCGGTAGCCCGCCGATGGTATTGCGCTTGTTGATTTTCCAATAGTCGACGCTGAAAGACCAATCGCGCAGCGCCTGCCAGGCAACGCCCGCATTGAATTGCTCCGACTTCTCGGGCTGCAGGTTCGGGTTGCCACCGAAGATGACTGGAAAATTGCTCACGCAGTCCTCGGCCAGCCCGGTGACCGGGCAGCGCACCGGATCCTGCCGACCGTCTCCGGTGAACGTGTGTGAAAAGGGCGTGAACAGATCGGGAAGCGTCGGCGCCCGGAAGCCGGTGCCCCACGAGGTGCGCAACAGAAGCGCCGTAACCGGCTGCCAGCGTATCGCAACCTTGGGGTTTACCGTGCCGCCGAAATCGCTGTAGTGATCGTAGCGCGCGGCCAATTGCATTTCGACGCCTCGGGCGAACGGGACGCTCGCCTCCGCGTAGAGCGCCTGCACGGTCCTGCTCCCGGTCACCGTCTGATGGTCGCCGCCCGCACCGACGATGTCGCCGCTGGTGAAGAGCGGAGGAAACGTGTTGTCGAGGCTTTCACGCCGCGCTTCCGCGCCGAGTGCAATCGCGAGTGGTCCGCCTGCAAGATGGTAGAGCTCCTTCGATGCCTTTGCATCGACGAGCGTCGTCGCCCCTGTGGCGTCGTGCACCTTCCCCGTGACTTGCGTGCTTGCCAACAGCGCGTCGCCCTCGGGGCCGGACGGGCCGAACGGATTGATTAACCCCGTAGCCAGTGCGGCAAGGAATCGTTGCTGCGAGATCCAGCCGCTCACGAAGTCATCGCTTTGCCGGTTCGCGCTGTAAAGGACCGCAGCGCTGTAATCCCAGCCGGCGAATCGTCCATCGGCGCCAACGACGACGCGCAGCGCGCGGGAAGTGACTTCGTCGATGCGCGGGCCGAGCGCCACGGTGCGATAGCGAAGGTCGAGATCGCCCGACAGTCCATTCTCGGCGGCGAATGCTGCAGGGTAGAACGGACCGCCGGCCGGATAAACGACGGGCTCCAAGTCGAAGTTCGAAAACTGCGCCACGGGGGTGGGCGCGAATCGCAGCAGGAAGCGATTCTGCGCATACCCGGCCTCGGCGAAAAGCTGAAGGTTGTGGTTGACCTCGAACGTCGCGCGCGTCAGGAGGTCGGTGCGCTCCACCGCCGGCATGATGTCGCCGATGCTTGGGACGTCGAATCCGCACGTGTGGATCGATTGAACGGTGATCGGTATCGACGCCGGTGGAGCGCAGCCGGTGGCGAGCGTGGGATTCAGGAAGCGTCCGCCCGCCAGGATATTGGCCGGAAACGTTTGCACATTGATATCGATCAGACCCTTGTCGGGAAGATAGCCGGTGCGTGAAAACGATCGGTCGCTCGCGCGGAGCGCCTCGTCATTCTGGTACTCGGCCGTGAGAAAGACATTGAACCGATCCTTGGCGAGGGTCCCCCAGCCGGCACTGAGGATCGCCTGTTGCTGATTGCCGCCGCCGTGCTGGGTAACGGTTCCAAAGCCGGTAGCCTCGACGCCCTGGAAATCCTTGCGCAGAATGAAATTGACGACACCCGCGATCGCATCGGTCCCGTAGATCGCCGACGCGCCGTCCTTCAGTATTTCCACGCGGTCCACCGCGGACAGCGGAATCGAGTTGACGTCGACGCTGCCGCCATCGAAGGCGTAGTTCGCGACGCGCCGGCCGTTGATCAGCACCAGCGTCGAGCCGGCGCCGATGCCACGCAGGTTCACGCTTGAAAGGCCCGGTCGGTTTTCGTCGATCTGGTTGCCGATCGATAGCTGATCGTTGAAGCCGAGGAGGTTCGCCGAGACCTTGCTCATCAGCTCCGCGACGTTCGAGCTGCCGCTGCGCTCGATTTCCTCGCGCGTGATGACCTGCACCGGCAATGCGGATTCACCTTCGGCACGCGGAATGTTGCTGCCGGTGACCTCGATACGGATGACGTCTCGAGGCTCGGCTGCCTCCTGCGCGAACGTCAACTGGGCGACTGCTGCCAAAAGGCCGCCACAGGCGGTTCTGAGTCCGCGGAAGTTGGACGTTGTCTTGAGCGCGCGCTTCATGCCATTACATCTGCCTGAATTTGTGCACATACGGATCGCTTACCGGCAACGTTTCCTTGCGCTGCCTCAACTTGACGCGTAATTGCCCGCCGATGTCGCGCGTAATGCCCGCGATCGCATTGACGTTCACCAGCGTGCCGCGATGAATCTGCCAGAACGCGCCCGGGTCCAGCTCTTCGATGAGCTCCCTGATCGGGCGCCGGATCAGCGACTCCCGATCGGACGTCACGACCAGCGTGTACTTGTTGTCGGCCCGGAAATAGCAGATTTCGTCGACGGTGATGAGGCGCAGGTCGTTACCCTGCGACGCGGTAATCCACCGCAGATATTCCCTCGCCGTATTAGGTGCGAACAGCGATTGCAGCAATCCCTCGAGATTGGCAGGCGCGCTGCCTGCCTTTTCCTTGAGCCGAGCGATCGTCGTCGCGAGTCGCGCCGGCGAAAAAGGCTTCATCACATAATCGACGGCGCCCTGCTCGAAGGCCGCCACCGCGTATTTATCGTAGGCGGTGACGAAGACGATGTGGCACTTGTCGCTTGCCTGGCGTGCCACGTCGAGCCCCGACATGCCCGGCATCTGGATGTCGAGAAAGAGGATGTCCGGTGCATGCTGCTCGATCGCGAGCAGCGCTTCGATGCCATCGGCGGCTTCGGCACAGACGACAAGCTCCGGCCAGAGCTTCGCCAGCGACTCCTTGAGCTCGGCGAGCAGCAATGGCTCGTCTTCGGCGATGACGGCTTTGCGCTGTTGCATGCCACCTCCCCGGTGATGCGCTTGGCGCACTGCGGACGATGCACTGTGTTCTGGGGCGCGCCGGTGCCGCCAACAGCGTGCCGACAGTGTAGTCCAGACGGGTCCCTGTACGCGCAAATGCGACGGGTCGGTGCGTGGCGGGTGCGATCAGCCCGGGTTGGTGACGAATCGGAATCCATGGAAAGGAAAAAAGGCGCCGGCCGGCAGGAAATCTCGTCCGAGCTGGCCGGCGGTGGGGAAGCAAGCGCTCATTCGTTCGGTGCGAAGTCCCTGTACGCAAAGTTGTAAATCATTCGCGTACGCCAGATATAGCGGCGCAGCGCTTCCGGGCTTTCGGCCGCGGCGTTGCGAACTCCGCGCTGATACGACGGGAACGCATCGGCTTGTGGGCCGTTGTCGCGTGCCGCCATCGTCGGCGCCGATGTTTGCGCGACGACGACCGGTACGGCGGGAACGTCGGGTTGCGCGTCCGACACGACGGGTGTAGCGAGGATGGCAAGCGCGAACACTGCGCCGCCGACGAGGGTGCAACGCATCGGGATCGGGTTCATTGCAATCTCCATGGACCGGAAATCCGCTCCGGTGCGGAGAGCGAAGACGGGACTACGGGTGGGTTTCCGCGGCACACCTGCGCTCTGACGGCGACGATGCGCGCGCGGCGAAGCGACGCCAAGCGCCTTGCGACGGAACCGTCCTGGATGGGTGCGAAGCGTGCCAATCGGCGAATGAATACGTTCAATCGAACCGCTGTCATCGCGACTATGTGCCCGCTGCGCGACCCCGTCGTCAGGATCGTCGAGGACGCATGGAAAACGCAGATCCGGGACGGCAGCGGCAAGGGTGTGTGGCCCTGATCCCGCGCGACCGGCGTTCGGGAGACCAGCGCGCTCGGCGGAAATCACCAGTAACGAAGCGCCCCGCGGAACAGGCTCCTGATTTCGTCACGCCCGACGTCGATCGGCGCGTTCTTGATCACGCGGTATTGCGGCTCTGCACCGGTTGCCAGCGCGTCGATCTGCGCTTCCTCGAAGCCCAGTGCCGTCAGCCCGTTCGGCATGCCGGTCGCGCGCATCAGCTCGATAATGCGTCCGGCGAGCACTTCGCCCGCATCGGCATGGGT
>JALYSS010000265.1 GCA_030854685.1 Pseudomonadota bacterium
GCTACGGCGCTTATCTCGGACCGGACTACTCGGCGGAAGCCTTGCATCGCATGGGCGAGGACGCCGCGGAAGCCATCGCGCGACAGCAATATGGACAGTCGCTGGCCGCATTGCCGCGCTTGCAGCAAGTCGCCGTGCGCGCGGAGACGGTCGTCGAGCTCAAGACGAATCAGCGCGCTGAGTCTCGTCGTGCTGCTCGCCGGCATCGCGTCGGTGCTGCTGGCATTCGGGCGATTCGATTACCTGGGCTGGATTACTCGCGGCCATCACGTGCACCCGCAATTGCTGCCGGCGCAAACCAGCCGCGGCCAGGACGCACTGGTGAAATTCTTCGTGGTCGTGGCGCTAATGTTCCTGGCGCAGACGCTGGTCGGTGGCGCGGTTGCCCATTACCGCGCCGATCCGGGCAGCTTCTACGGTTTCGACCTCGCGCGCATTTTCCCCAGCAACCTGATGCGAGTCTGGCATTTGCAGACGGCGATTTTCTGGATCGCCACTTCCTATGTTGCCGCGGCGCTATTCCTCGGCCGGTCGCTGTGCACCGACGAGCCGCGCTGGTTCGCCCGCTGGGTGCATGTGCTGTTCGCCGCGTTCGCGGTCGTGATCGGCGGCAGTCTGCTGGGCGAATGGCTGGGTATTTCGCAACAGTTCGGTCGCTGGTGGTTCTGGCTTGGCAACCAGGGTTGGGAGTACCTCGAGCTCGGGCGATTGTGGCAATACCTGCTGGTTGCGGGTCTGCTGGCGTGGTTTGCGATCCTATGGAAACTGGTGCGACCAGCGCGATCGCCAGCATGCCGAACACGCCCATCATCGAGAAGTACGTGAAGGTCGCGTTCTGGGGAACCAACATCGGCCTCGCGATGATGGTGGCGATGAGCTTGTTCCCCGGCGGCGTATTGCAGGTCTGGGACGTGGTTCAGCACGGCTACTGGCACGCACGCAGTCTCGACTACATCGGGAGCGAGCGGTCGCGCCTGATCGAATGGCTGCGGCTGCCTGGGGATCTGGTATTCATCATATTCGGCGCCGTGCCGCTGGTGATCGCATCGGTCAAGAGCTATCTCGGCGTGCGCGCCGCGGGAGCGGACACCGATTCGCGTCCCGACTGAGCGAGGGCTCGCACGCGATCCGTGCGGCAAAAATGTCGAACCGGAGAGGATCCGATTTTGTGACGCAACAAAAACCGGACGTGCTGGCCATCAATGGCGGCTCGTCGAGCATCAAGTTCGCGCTGTATCGGATGAGCGATCCTGCCGAGCTGCGCCTGCGTGGCAGCGTCGATCGTATCGGCGCGACCGGTACGACGTTCAGTTACGCCGATTCCGTCGCGAACCGGCAGGAAAGTCGCGACATCGGCGACAGCGACCAGGCCAGGGCGGCCGACTTCCTCATCGATTGGGTCGACGACGCCATCGGATTCGCTGCGATCGATGCGGTCGGTCATCGCGTTGCGAACGGCGGCATGCACTACGTGGAGCCGCAACGTGTCACCGACGAACTGCTCGGCGGCTTGCGCGGCATCAGCGTCTATGCGCCCGACCACTTGCCCTCCGAGATTGCGCTGATCGATCGGTTTCGCGTCCGGGTTCCACAGATGCCGCAGGTCGTCTGCTTCGACACGGCCTTTCACCGCGACATGCCGCCCGTCGCCAGGATCCTGCCCATACCACGACGCTTGCAGGCGCAGGGCGTCGAGCGCTACGGATTTCACGGCCTCTCCTATGCGTTTCTCATGGAAGCGCTCGCGCGCGACGCCGGTGCTGCGGTCGCGCACGCTCGCGTGATCCTGGCTCATCTGGGCAACGGAGCGAGCCTGGCCGCGATTCGTGGCGGCAAGAGCATCGATACCAGCATGTCGTTCACGCCGGCGTCCGGCGTGCCGATGAGCAATCGCTCGGGTGACCTCGATCCGGGTCTCGTTCTGTATCTCGCGCAAACCGAAGCCATGACCCCGGAGCAGTTCCATCACATGGTCAATCACCAGTCGGGTTTGCTCGGTATTTCGGAAACAAGCGGCGATGTGCGGGACCTGCTGGACCGGGAAGCGCACGATGCGCGCGCCGCGGAGGCCGTCGCGCTGTTCTGCTACGAGGTAAAGAAACGGATCGGCGCATTTGCCGCCGCACTCGGCGGCGTAGATACCCTTGTCTTCGCGGGCGGCATCGGCGAAAACGCGGCGGTCATACGTGCGCGAATTTGTGAACGCCTCGCCTTCCTCGGCATCGAACTGGACGCGAGCCGAAACGACGCGAGCGAGCCGGTCATTTCATCCGATTCGAGTCCCGTCGGCGTACGCGTCATCCGCACGAACGAGGAAATCATGATCGCCAAGGCGGTTGCGGACGTCCTTTGCATTCCCGTAGCGAAGCGGGATCCCGAGACCAGGAGCAAGCGATGACCGAAGCCCTTTCCCCGCAACTCCTCGAATGGATGAACGCTTATTGGCGCGCGGCCAATTACCTGACGGTCGGCCAGATTTACCTGTATGACAACCCGCTGCTGCGGAAACCGTTGACCCTCGAAGACATCAAGCCGCGGCTGCTGGGTCACTGGGGAACGACTCCCGGTCTCAACTTCATCTATGTCCATCTCAACCGGATCATCCGGGAGTACGACCTGGACATGATCTACGTCACTGGACCGGGTCATGGCGGACCCGGTATCGTCGCCAACACGTATCTCGAGGGCACGTACAGCGAGCTGTATCCGAACGTCTCCCTGGACGAACGCGGGCTGAAACGGCTGTTCACGCAGTTCTCGTTCCCCGGTGGCATTCCGAGCCATACCGCTGCGGAAACGCCGGGCTCGATCAATGAAGGCGGTGAGCTCGGCTATTCACTGACGCACGCCTATGGCGCCGCGTTCGACAACCCCGGACTGGTGGTCGCGTGTGTCGTCGGCGATGGGGAAGCGGAAACCGGACCGCTTGCCGCCAGCTGGCACTCGAACAAATTCCTCGATCCTGCAGGCGACGGCGCCGTGTTGCCGATCCTGCACCTGAATGGCTACAAGATCGCCAATCCCACGGTGCTTGCGCGCATCCCGCACAAGGAACTGGAAGCACTGTTTCGCGGCTACGGCTACAAGCCTCATTTCGTCGAAGGGGACGACCCTGCCACGATGCACCAACTGATGGCCGGAACGCTGGATCGGATCGTCGAGGAAATCCGCGAGATCCAGTTCCTCGCACGCCGCGAAGGTTTCGATAAACGTCCGGCGTGGCCGATGATCATTCTCCGCACGCCCAAAGGCTGGACCGGACCGAAGGAGGTCGATGGCCTCAAGACCGAAGGCTCATGGCGCTCGCACCAGGTTCCGTTCGGCGATCTGGCGAACCCTGCGCATCTGAAGCTGCTCGAAGCCTGGATGAGAAGTTATCGGCCCGACGAACTGTTCGATGACAACGGAACGTTCAGGCCGGAACTTGCGGCGCTGGCGCCGACGGGCAAACGGCGCATGGGCGCGAATCCGCACGCGAACGGCGGCGTGCTGCTCGAGGATCTGCAACTACCCGACATTCGCGATTACGCGGTCGCGGTTCCAAAGCCCGGCGGCGTTGATGCGGAGGCCACGCGCGTGGCCGGCACGCTGCTGCGCGACGTGATGAAGCTCAATCTCGATACGCGCAATTTCCGCGTCGTTGGGCCCGACGAGACAACGTCCAATCGCCTTGGCGCGCTCTTCGAGGTCACCAGCCGTACGTGGATTGCCGAACGCCTTCCCGACGACGACCATCTCGCGCACGACGGCCGCGTGATGGAGGTCCTGAGCGAGCACCTCTGCGAAGGTTGGCTCGAGGGGTATTTGCTCACCGGGCGCCATGGACTGTTCAACTGCTACGAGGCGTTCATCCACATTGTCGATTCGATGTTCAACCAGCATGCCAAGTGGCTGAAGGTCGCGCGCGGGATTCCGTGGCGGCGGCCGATCGCCTCGCTCAACTACCTGCTGAGTTCGCACGTGTGGCGCCAGGACCACAACGGCTTCTCGCACCAGGACCCCGGCTTCATCGATCATGTCATGAACAAGAAGTCGGAGATCGTTCGCGTCTACCTGCCGCCGGACGCCAACACGCTGCTGTGCGTCATCGACTGCTGCCTGCGCTCGCGCAATCTCGTGAATGTCATCGTTGCGGGCAAGAACGACCAGCCGCAATGGCTCGACATCGACGCGGCGATCAAGCATTGCGCCACCGGCATCGGCATCTGGGAATGGGCAAGCAGCGACCACGCCAACGCGCCGGACGTCGTCATGGCCTGCGCGGGTGACGTGCCGACAATCGAGACGCTCGCCGCCGTCGATCTGCTGCGCCAGCATGCGCCGGAATTGCGCGTGCGCGTGGTCAACGTCGTCGACCTGATGACGCTGCAACCGAGCGCCGAGCATCCGCACGGGCTCCCTGATCGCGACTTCGACGAGATCTTCACCATCGACAAGCCGGTCATCTTCGCCTACCACGGCTACCCATGGCTGATCCACCGGCTCACCTATCGCCGCAGGAACCACGAGAACCTGCACGTGCGCGGCTACAAGGAGGAGGGCACGACGACGACGCCTTTCGACATGGTCGTGCTGAACGATCTCGATCGCTTCCATTTGGTCATGGACGCGGCCGACCGCGTGCCCGCACTCGCCAACCAGGCCGCGTATCTCAAGCAGCAGATGCGCGACAAGCGCACCGAGCACAAGCGGTACATCGTCCGGCATGGCGAGGACATGCCCGAGATACGCAACTGGAAGTGGCCGTACCGGCTTGGCTGATTCCTCGTCGCTTGCGGCCGCATTGGCCGATACGGCCGCTACGCTGCCCCCGGGGGGTGCGATTCGCGTCCTGGGGTGGCCCTGCGACACTCAATGCGACATGAAGACCGGGACCGTCATGGCTTTCAGCATCGTTTGCGTTACGCCGCCGAGGACGAGCTCGCGCATGCGCGCATGTCCGTAGGCACCCATTACGATGAGGTCGCTGCCCAGGTCCGCCGCCCGCGACAGCAGCCACTGCCCCGTGGGGACATCCGGTGCGTCGTGACGGACCAGCTGGATTTCGACACCATGCTGAAGGAGCCATGCCGCCAGTCGCGCTCCGGCCAGATGTTCGGCGACGTCTTCATCGGCATGCGTCCTGACGGTGACGACGGTGACCCGCTTGGCCCGCTCGAGAAACAGCATTGCGTCGCCGATGGCGCGGGACGCCGCTCGGCCGCCATCCCACGCGATGAGCACGTTCTCGCCAAGTACCGGGCGGGCACCGATGTAAGGCACCACCAGCGTCGGACGGCCCGATGACAGCGTCACGCTCGTGACGAGTTCCTCGGCGAACATGGAGCCGGACGGATTTCGCTGACCCGTGATGAAAAGATCGGTGCACCGGCCATGCGCGACCCCGGCGTCGACGTGCGACCCAGCCGGAGCGCGCCAATCGATCGACGCGAGCCCCGCGGCGGCCGCGCTCTTGCGGAACATGTCTTCGGCGGCGTACTGGGCATCGCCGAATTCCGCGAAGCGTTGTTGCACGACATCGGGCGGCAGCATGGCCGCGACCGAGGGCGTCAAGCCCGATCCGGGTACGAGATAAATGCCGACGAGTTGCGCCTGAAACTCGAGTGCCAGTCGAATGCCCGCGTCGAGGCGATATTTGCAGGACTCGTCATTATCGATGTGAACGAGAATCGTCTTGAATGCCATTCGGCCTCCTATGCCGCGGTGTAGTCCTTCCTATCGTACGCGCCGCGTGCCCAGTCCAGTGTCGGACGTGGCCGACAGACGGGGGCGCCGCGCTCGGCCACAATGCAAACAGGCCCCAATCGCCGCGAGCCGCGCCTCTCGCGTTTGCCAACCGGTCGGAACCGGTTTATACGACGCCCTGACACGGCGGGAAAGGTGGTATGGAATTCAGCAACCAGACAGTCGTGGTGACCGGCGCGGCGGGCAATCTCGGGCGCGCCGTGGTGAACCAGTTCGCCGACAGCGGGGCGAACCTCGTGCTCGTCGGTTTGCGCAAGGAGAGGCTGACCGAGCGCTTCGGGCGTGAAAACGATCGGCAACTGTTCGTGGCCGCTGATCTTGGCGAGCAGGGCCCGGCTACCGCCGTGGCGGAGGCCGCCGTCGCCCGCTTCGGACACATCGACGTACTTTGCAACCTTGCCGGGGGATTCCGGATGGGAGAGCCCGTTCACGCGACGTCGGATGAAACGTGGCAGTTCCTGTTCGACCTGAACGCGCACAGCGTGCTGCACATGGTTCGCGCCGTCGTGCCCCGGATGCTGGCGCGCGGTGGCGGAAAGATCGTCAATGTGGGCGCTTATGCGGCACGGAAGGGCGTTGCGAACATGGGCGCCTACTGTGCGTCCAAAGCGGTGGTGATCCGCCTGACGGAATCGATGGCGGCCGAGTTGCGCGAGCGGAACATCAACGTCAACTGCGTGTTGCCGACGGTCATCGATACGCCGGAAAACCGTCGGTCGATGCCGGACGCGGATCCATCACGCTGGGTCGCGCCGGACGATCTCGCGCGCATAATTGTCTTTCTTGCGTCACCGGCCGCTCGCGCGATTCACGGGGCGGCAATCCCGGTAACAGGCTTGAGCTGATCGCAACCAGGAGGAAACGAATGCATCGGAAGTACAGGATCCTCGTGATGGGCGCTTCCTATGGCTCGCTGCTCGGGGTCAAGCTGCTGCTCGCGGGCCATACGGTGAGACTCGTATGCCTGCCGGCCGAGGCTGAACTCATCAACAGCGAAGGCTTCCGCGTCCGGCTGCCCATCAAAGGGTCGAACGAATTGGTCGAGATCGATACGCGTCGCTTGCCCGGGACGGTGTCCGCATCGGGGGCAATCAGCGTCGATCCGGCGGACTACGATCTCGTCGCGCTGGCGATGCAGGAACCTCAATACGCGTCGCCCGGCGTGCGCGAGTTGTTGCACGCGGCGGCGATCGCCAAGGCTCCGTGCATGTCGATCATGAACATGCCACCCCTGCCGTATCTCGCGCGCATTCCGGGGCTCGACGTCGGCGCGCTGCGAAACTGCTACACCGATCCCAGCGTGTGGGACGCGTTCGATCCCGCGCTCATGACGTTGTGCAGTCCCGATCCACAGGCGTTTCGCCCGCCGGGCGAGAGGGTCAACGTGCTGCAGGTGAGCCTGCCGACCAACTTCAAGGCGGCGCGGTTCGCATCGGATGTGCACACGGCGATACTGCGTCAACTCGCGTCCGACATTGGGGCCAGCCGATTCCAGACGGCGAACGGATCCGTTGAATTGCCGGTCAAGCTCAAGGTACACGAGTCGATTTTCGTTCCGCTGGCCAAGTGGAGCATGCTGCTCACCGGCAACTATCGCTGCGTGCAGCAGGATGCCGTGCGGTCGGTTCGCGACGCCGTGCACTCGGACATCGATGCGTCGCGCGCGTTGTACGCGTGGGTCGGACAGGTTTGCAGCGGCCTCGGCGCGGCCGACCAGGATCTCGTACCCTTCGAAAAATATGCGCATGTGGCGCAGGGTCTCGCCAAGCCCTCATCGACCGCGCGTGCCCTTGCAACCGGTGCAAGAAACATCGAACGCGTGGATCGCCTCGTGCAGAAGGCGGCTGCGCAAAGAGGCATGCGGCTCGCGGCCGTCGACCGGATCGTCGAGCTCGTGGACGGCTGGCTGGCGCGCAACCGCAATCCCGATCAAAAGTCGCAATCGGCTGCGGCGACGACGTAACCGGCAACAGCGCGACATTTGTCCGCATTTGCGCGAACGGTCGTTGAGCGCGCGCCTCGATTCGCCGGCGCGAGAGTCGAGCCGTGATTCCCGAGTCCGGTATCCTTCGGATTGATCCTTTGAGGAGATGATCGTGCCCGGCCTGGTTCCAAACGTCGATCCCGACGGTCTGCTCGAATACTCCGTCGTCTTTTCCGACCGCGCGCTGAACCATATGTCGCGGGCGTTCCAGGATGTGATGAAGGAAATCGCGCGTACGCTCGAGCGCGTGTACCACGCACGATCCGCGGTCGTGGTTCCGGGCAGCGGCACGTTCGGCATGGAGGCCGTCGCGCGCCAATTCGCGACGGGCAAGCGATGCCTGGTGATCCGCAACGGCTGGTTCAGCTATCGCTGGTCGCAGATCTTCGAAATGGGCAGCATTCCGTCGGAGACGACGGTACTCAAGGCGCGGCGAACGGAATCCGGGAAGCAGGCGCCGTTCGTGCCCCCGCCGATCGGCGACGTCGTTTCCGCAATCAGGGAAAAGCGGCCGGACGTCGTGTTCGCGCCGCACGTCGAGACGGCATCCGGAATCATCCTGACCGATGCGTATTTGCGGGCGGTGGCGGATGCCGTACGCTCCGTCGGCGGATTGTTCGTTCTCGATTGCATCGCGTCCGGCGCACTCTGGGTCGACATGGCGGCGATGGACGTCGACATCCTGATCAGCGCGCCCCAGAAGGGCTGGAGCAGTTCGGCGTGTTGCGCGCTCGTCATGCTGAACGATCACGCCCGCACGGTGATCGAGGCGACCACCAGCACGAGCTTCGCGAACGATCTGCGCAAATGGCTTCAGATCATGGAGGCCTATGAACATGGAACTCACGCCTACCACGCGACGATGCCGACCGATTCGCTCGCACGTCTGCGCGATGCGATGAAGGAGCTCCAGAGCTTCGGCTTCGACAAGGCCAGGGTCGCCCAGCAGGAACTGGGGGACCGAGTGCGCAGGATGCTCGTCGACAAAGGCCTGCCGAGCGTCGCGGCACCCGGCTTCCAGGCGCCGACGGTCGTCGTGAGTTATACCGAGGACAGGGAAATGCAGTCCGGCAGCAAATTCGTCGCACTTGGCCTGCAAGCGGCTGCAGGCGTGCCGCTGCAGTGCGACGAACCTGCCGACTTCCAGACCTTCCGGATCGGACTCTTCGGTCTCGACAAGCTTCGCAACGTCGAGCGCACGGTGAAAAGTCTCGAAGTCGCATTGAGCCAGCTGACCGCCGAAGTCCAGTAAGCCGCCGGTAGCGCGCGTCACCAGACCACCGAGTCGGGGCTCGACCTCACCCGGGCGCGGTCTTGCGATCTTCCTCGCAGCCGGTGTCATCGTCGTATCGCTAGTGCCAATCCCTTGTCGGAGGACGTGCATGGCGGCGGAGTCGTCATCCAGAACGGTCGTCTACGCTGCGCTGATCGGCAACGTGCTGGTGGCCGTCGCGAAGGCGGGCGCAGCGGCCTGGACCGGCAGCTCGTCGATGCTGAGCGAGGCGGTCCATTCGGCCGTCGATACGGGCAACGAGGTCCTGCTCCTTTACGGGATTCATCGCGCGGCGCGCCATGCCGACGCTGAACACCCCATCGGCTACGGCCGCGAACTGTATTTCTGGAGCTTCATCGTCGCGGTGCTGGTCTTTGCGCTTGGCGCAGGCGTCTCCCTCTACCAGGGGATCGCGCATCTCCGGCATCCGGAGCCGATCAGCGACCCGCTGGTGAATTACGTCGTCCTCGGGGTCGCGTTTATATTCGAGGGCGGATCCTGGATCGTCTCGCTGCGGCAGTTCAAAGCGGCGAAAGGCCCGCTCGGTTTCTACGAGGCTTTTCGCAGGAGCAAGGATCCGCCGTCGTTCACCGTGCTGTTCGAGGACAGCGCGGCATTGCTCGGCATCCTGATCGCAGCGTTCGGCACCTACGCCGCCACCAGTCTCGACGCGCCGGCGTTCGACGGCGTGGCTTCGATCCTGATCGGTTTGGTGCTCGCCGGCACCGCGACGCTGCTCCTGCGCGAAAGCAAGAGCCTGCTGATCGGGGAGCGAGCCGATCGCAAGCTCAGCGACTCCATTCTGCGCATTGCCGAAGACGCAAGTGCCGCCTCACGGGCGAACGGCGTGCTGACGGTACAACTTGCGCCGGACCAGATTCTCGCCGCCCTGAGTCTCGAGTTCGCCGATGACCTACGCGCACCGCAAATCGAGGAGGCGGTCATCGAGATCGAGCGCAAGATTCGTGCAGCTCACCCCGAGGTCGTGACGCTATTCATCAAGCCTCAGACCGCGCGAACGTTCAGCGAGACGTTTCGGCGTCGATTCGGCGAAGGGATAGCAGAATAGGCGACACTGCAGCGGAACCCCGACCCGGGCCTATTCCGCCGCGTTCCACCCGCCGCCGAGCGCCTTGTACAACGTCACGACGGCGAGGCGCTGGTTGACTTCGCTCGTGTTGAGATCGAGCTGCGCGGAGAAAAGCTGGCGCTGCGCGTCGAGGACGTCCAGGTAGCTGATGACGCCGGAACGAAAGCGCAGATCCTCGAGGCGCAGGTACTCGGCACTGACGCTGACGCGGTCGCGATTGCCCTTTGCTTCGACGCCGTCGCGATCGTAGGCGGCCAGCGCGTCGGAGACTTCCTGCAGCGCCACGAGCACGGTACGCCGGTACTGGAGCGCTGCCTGCTGCGCTTGCGCGCGCGCGATGTCGTAGTTCGCGACGAGCGCTCCGCCCTGGAAGATCGGTACGCCGATGGCCGCTTCGATCGCGTGCGTCGTCTCACCGCGATTCGCTATCAGACCCTGCAGCACGTCGCTCGCGCGACCGAGCGAACCGGTCAATGAAATGGTCGGAAAGAACTGCGCCTTGGCGACGCCGACGCTGGCGTTCGCCGCGACGAGTTGCTGCTCGGCCTGGCGGATGTCCGGACGCCGCTCCAGGAGCTCTGACGGTACACCCGGCGGGACCTGCGGCAGCACACCGGGCGCCAGCGCCGCGTCGATGTCGAACGAGCGAGGCGGTTTGCCGAGCAGGGTCGCGAGTGCGTCCTCGGCTTGTGCGATCTGCAACTGCAGCGCGGGTACCTGATTCTCGGTGGTGAGCAATTGCGTTTGCGCCTGGCGCACTTCGACCGCCGATTGCACGCCCTGCTTGGCGAGCAGCGTCACGAGCCGCAACGAGCCGCGCTGCGTCGTCGCCGTGCGTCGCACGATGTCCAGTCGCTGGCGCAGGCCATTGAGCGTCAGGAATTGCTGCGCTACGGCCGCAACCAGCGTGTCGATCGTGGCCCGGCGTCCTTCTTCGGTGGCGAGCAAGGTCGCGCGCGCGGCTTCGGTGGCGCTCTTGTAGCGACCCCAGAAGTCGATCTGCCACGACAGCGCCAGCGCTGCGGTGAAACTGCTGGCGGTCGAAAACGCGACGTTGTTGTTGCCGCGGGAAGCCTGACCCGATCCCGATAGCTGGGGAAAGATCGGCGAGCGCGCAGCGGCCACCTGCGCTTCCGCCTGGAGAATCTGCGTCGCCGCGATGGCGAGGTCGAGGTTGTCGCTCAACGCCTCGTGGATCAGCTGCACGAGCCGCGGATCGTCGAACACCTTCCACCACGCGACGTCGGCGATCGACCCGGCGGAAGGTCCCGCGGGCGCGCGGAAATACGCGGCGGGGACTTCGACGTCGGGGCGCTGGTAGGCGGGGCCGACCGTGCAGGCTGCGAGCAGCGTGGCGGCAACGCAGGCGGCGCCGCGCGTCACGCCGTTCATGGCGATTTCGCCTCGCCGGACCCGACCGGCGGCTGCGCGGGCGGCGCC
>JALYSS010000276.1 GCA_030854685.1 Pseudomonadota bacterium
ACGCGGCGCGCGCCACGATGCACCGGCACCTTGCACGCGTGACGCGCGAGTTTCAGCGGGGCGTCGATAATACGGTGCAAGCAAATCGCGGCGTCCGGGCGCTTTCGTCGCCGCGGTCCGTGCGCAGTCGTAAAGCCAGGCGATGATAGGGTCATCCAATCACACGCGGAATGCCCGAAGGCAATACGGGCTTCGCAAGCAGTGTCGGAAGCGACGGGCAGGTTGCCCAACCACAGGAGGACGTACATGAAACGCAGCACCGAGCATTCGCAGGATCGGCGCCGGGCGGCGCGCAGGCTCACGGCGGTCGCGGTCGCCACGGCGGCGCTCTTCACGTTGGGCAGCGGCAGCGTCGGCGCACAGACGCCGACGAGCCCGGTCACGATCAACGTCGTCGACGTCGCGGGCAATCTGGCGCTCACGCAGGACGCGATCCAGAATTTCGTGACCAGGAATCCGAAGCTCATCGCGAAGGTCAACTTCACGAAAGCGCCGGCACCGGAGCTGCCGGCCAAGCTCAAGGCGATGCAAGGCGCGGGCCGCAGCGACATCGACCTCGTGCTCACGGGTACCGATTTCCTCGCCGCCGGCATCGAGCAGGGCCTGCTGGTGAAGCTTCTTCCCGATCACTCGGCCAAGTTCCCCAACCTGCTCGCGAACTACCAGCCGGCGGCCGCGAAGATGCAGGAGCTCGCGGGCGATTACGGCATCGAAGTGACGTTCATGCCGGCGGGCCCGCTGCTCGAATACAACCCGGACAAGGTCAAGCAGGTGCCGACGACGCCGCAGGAGTTGCTCGCGTGGTGCAAGGCCAACCCGAATCGGCTGATCTACGCGCGGCCCGCGAATTCGGGTCCCGGCCGGACGTTCGTCATGGGCCTGCCGTACCTTCTGGGCGACAAGGATCCCAAGAATCCCGCGAGCTGGGACAAGACGTGGGCCTATCTCAAGGAACTCAACAGCTGCATCGAGTATTACCCGACGGGCACGGGTGCGGTGATGAAGGAACTCGGCGAGGGCTCGCGTGACATGACGGTGACGGTGACCGGCTGGGACTTGAATCCGCGGATCCTCGGCATCGTCCCGAAGTCGTACAAGGTCGCGCCGTTCAAGAACATGACGTGGGTCAACGACGCGCATTACATGGTGATCCCGAAGGGCGTTTCACCCGAGAAAATGAATGTCGTGCTCGACTTGATGGCCTACCTGTTGAAGCCGGAAGCGCAGGCGCTCACGTACGACAAGGGATATTTCTATCCGGGTCCCGCGGTCAAGGGCATCACGCTTTCGATGGCGCCGAAGGAGAGCCAGGACCTGATCAACGAATACGGACGTCCCGAGTACGCCCAGTGGCTCAAGGAGTTTCCGCAGACCCAATCGCTGGAAGCGAAGGGACAGGTCGAAATGTTCCGGATCTGGGACCAGCAGGTGGGGGCGCAGAAGACCAAATAGTTGTTATCCCGTCGCGTTGCGTGTTTTGCGTTCCTTCGCGGCAACCGTCGCGGCGGTCCCGGATTCCTGGCTTTGTTGTGGTGTATGGAGCTCTTGCCTGGGGCTTCGGGCATCGCTGCTGCTTCGCGACTGATTTCCACTTCCGGGTCTTGCGGGTGCACCAACCTTGTGGGTGGCGGGCGGCCTTAACGTCGTGGAACACGATTTCGAAGAACTGCGTCTCGACCGAGTCACGCGACGCTTTGCCGGCGCCGGGGGCCGCGCATTCAACGCGCTCTCCGAGCTGACGCTTACGATCCGCCGCGGCGAGTTCATCGCGCTGCTGGGGCCGTCAGGGTGCGGCAAGTCGACCGCACTCAATTGCATCGCCGGGCTTTTGCCGCTGTCCGGTGGCACGATACAGCTCGACGAAATCCGCATCGACACGTTGCCGCCCGAGCGCCGCGGCTTCGGCATGGTGTTCCAGAACTACGCGCTCTTCCCGCACATGAGCGTCGCGAAGAACATCGGCTTCGGCCTGCGGATGCGCGGCATGGCGCAATCGGCTGTCGCGCCGCGCGTCGCCAATGCACTGAAGCTCGTGCAATTGACCGGCCAGGAGCACAAGTTGCCGGGCCAGCTGTCCGGCGGCCAGCAGCAGCGTGTCGCGATCGCGCGCGCGATCGTGATCGAGCCGCCGCTGATCCTGATGGACGAGCCGCTGTCGAACCTTGACGCGAAGCTGCGACTCGAGACGCGCTCGGAAATTCGCCGCATCCACCGGGAACTTGGCCGCGCGACGATTTACGTCACGCACGACCAGGACGAAGCGCTGTCGCTCGCCGATCGCATCGTCGTCATGAAGGATGGCCTGGTCCAGCAGATCGGGACGCCGCAGGAGGTTTACGCGCAGCCGGCCAATATCCATGTCGCGCGTTTCATGGGGTATCGAAATGTCGTCGAGCTGCCGGTGACGGCCGACCGGGACGGGTGGGTGACGCTCGAGTCACCGGACATGAAGCTCACCGGTGTGCGCAAATTGCCGCTCGGCGGCAAGCGGGCGTCGGTTGCGATCCGCCCGGAAGAAATCACGATCGTGACGGAGGCGGCGGCGGAAAACGTCATCGGCGGTCGCGTCGACAATGTCGAATACGGCGGCCGCGATTCGCTGGTCGAGGTTGTGACCGCGGCGGGCACGCGGTTTCATGTGCGGGCAGCTGGCCAGGTTACCCTCGGCGAGAACGTGCTTATCCACGTACCGCCCGAGCGCGTACTCGTGTATCCCGGCGAATCGAACGCATGAGTGCGGCGGGATCGCAATCGATGAACACGGCGCGCGCGCCGCGCGCGCCGTTCGATCGCGTGCTTCTGCTGTCGGTGCCGGCGGCGCTTTTCATACTGCTGCTCTTCATCTATCCATTTCTCTACGGGCTTGTGCTGTCGTTCGAGCCGCAGCAGGGTGGATGGCTCGCGAATTACCACAAGTTCTTCACGACCGACAACCTGTGGACGACGGTTGGCAAGACGCTGAAGCTCGCGCTGCCGGCCACGTTGATCAACGTCTTCATCGCGCTGCCGATCGCCTACATGATGCGCGTCAAGTCGCGCTGGCAACGCTGGATGACGACGCTCCTCGTGGTGCCGATCACGCTCGGCACCGTGCTGATCGCCGAAGGCATGCTGACTTATTTCGGCCCCAAGGGCTGGCTCGCGCAATTCCTGCAGGTCACGCATATCTACAACGGCTCGATTCGTCTCACGCACAACTACTGGGGCGTGCTGATCTCTCTGGTGATTTCTGGTTTCCCGTTCGCGTTCCTGCTGATCCTGTCCTACATAACGGGCATTGATCCGGTGCTCGCGCGCGCCGCGTCGACGCTCGGTGCGGATCAGAAGTTGCAGTTCCGTCATATCTACCTGCCGTTGCTCGCACCGGGCCTCGCGATGTGCTTCTGCCTTGCGTTCGTGCAGGCGTTCTCGGTGTTCCCGTCGGCCGTGCTGCTCGGTGCTCCGGCGGGACCGACGCGCGTCATTTCCATCGCGGCGTATGAGGCGGCGTTCGAGCAGTACGACTATTCGCTCGCCTCCGCGATCGCGATGATCATGGGCGCAGTACAGCTCGTGATCGTCGCGTTCGTGCTGTCGCTGCGCAACTGGTTCTACAAGGGGCCGGTCACCGGCGGGAAAGGTTAGCCGTGGCGGACGACGCGAACGCGATCGCCGGCGATTTGATCGCGATCCCAGCCGTGCGTCGATACGGCGGCACGGCGTGGGGCGAACGCGTCTGGCGCGGGTTGCTCTGGGGCCTGATGACGGTCTTCATCGTCAACATCGCGCTGATGATCGCGGCGGTCGCGACGAACTCGATCGCGCGGCGCTGGCTCGGCACCTGGCTGCCCGTGGGCTGGACTACATCGTGGTATGTCGATGCCTGGAAGGAATTCCAGCTTGGTTCCATTCTGTGGGTCACGGTCGAGGTCGTGTTCGCCGTCGTCTTCGTGTCGCTGCTGATCGGCGTTCCTGCGGCGTACACGCTCGCACGACGCAATTTCCGGGGCAAGCGCTCGCTGCTGCTACTGTTCCTGCTGCCGCTGATGGTGCCACCGATCACTTACGGCATACCGCTCGCGACGGTCCTTTACCAGACGCATTTCGGCGGCACGCTGTCGGGTGTCATTCTCGCGAACTTGATCCCGGCGACGCCGTTCGTGATCCTCGTAATGACGCCGTTCATCGAGCAGATCGACCCGAATCTCGAATCCGCCGCCCGCGTGTTCGGCGCAAACACGACACGGATGTTCGTGCATGTCCTCGTTCCGCTGCTCGCGCCCGGCATCCTGGCTGCATCGCTGCTCGTGCTCGTACGCACGATTGCCTTGTTCGAGCTCACCTTCCTGACGGCGGGTCCCGATTCGCAGACGCTGGTGGTTGCGTTGTACTACGCGGTATTCGCAGCCGGCGTGCGTGCGCCGCAGTCGGTTGACGCCATGGCGATGATCTACATGGCCGTGACGCTGGTCTGGCTGCTGATTGCGTTGCGATTCGTCAATCCCACGCAACTCGTCTCGCGCGTCAAGGAACATCCCCGGACCGCGTAGGGCTGCGGCAAGTCGATCATGAGCCGACTCGATCTTTTGTCCGCCGATCGCCTGCCCGGTGCAATTGCGCGTCCGGCGTACCGTGTCGGCGATGTCGGCATCGGCATCGTCCACCTCGGCATCGGCGCATTCCATCGCGCGCATCAGGCGATGTACACCGACGACGCGCTTGCGCTCGCGGGCGGTGGCTGGGGCATTTGCGGCGTCAGCCTGCGCTCGCCGGACGTACGCGATCGAATGGTGCCGCAGGACGGCCTGTACACGGCGATCGAGAAGAGTCC
>JALYSS010000282.1 GCA_030854685.1 Pseudomonadota bacterium
CCGACGCGTATGGTCTGTCCCGGCTCGCCCTTGCCGCAGAACGGCGTGCCAAGCACGCGGACCGTGTCGGCATTCCCGACGCGCGCGAGGCTTCGCCAGAACAGGGCGCTGATGCCGCGGTAATTCGGGTTCTTGACGACGGTCCCGAGCTTGCCGTCCTCGATCAGCCGTCCTCGCTCGCAGCCGAACTGGAATTTGTTGCGCGAATCGTCGATCGACCACGACGTGTTCGTTTCCATCAGTACGCCGTGCTCGACGCTGCCAATGAGCTCGTCGAACGTCGCGCGGCCCGGTTCCAGGTTGAGATTCGCCATCCGATCGATCGGCGGCCGATTCCAGTTGTCGGCGCGCGCATTCGCAACGCCGGGCAGGCCCGCGCGCAGTTGCGAAATCGCACCGCCGAGCGGTCGCTCGAGGACGCCATCGCGAATCAGGTACGTCTTTTCCGCGGGCGTGCCTTCATCGTCGAACGCGTAGCTCGCAAGCTCCTCCGGCCGCGTTGGATCGAACGTGATGTTGAGGTGCTCGGAGCCGTATTGGTACCGACCGAACATGTCCGGGGTGACGAAGCTCGTTCCGGCGAAATTGCGCTCGTCCCCGAGGATGCGGTCGAGCTCGAGCGGGTGGCCGATCGATTCGTGGATCTGCAGCACCATCTGGTCGGGCGCAAGCAGCACGTCCATGCGGCCCGACGGGCAGTTGGGCGCCCCGAGCAGCTCGAGCGCCTCCTCGGCGATCCGCGCGCCCGCGCCCGCGAATCCGAAGCGCGCGAGGATCTCGGTACCACCTTGCTGACAGATGCCGCGGTAGCCGTTCAGCGAGCGTTGCTGCGTCACGCCATCCGCGTGCGCCGTGACGCTCACCGACGGGAACAGGAAACGATAGCGCTGCAACACGTCGCCGCCTTCGTTCGTGATCAGCCGATGCGTCGCATGGCGGACGTCGACCAGCGCTTCCCAATCGACGATGCGCGGGTCGCAGCCGGCCGCCTCCGATTCGCGTTGCAGCAGTTCGTACCATTCGTGGCGCGTCGGCAGTGCCGACAGGAGCGACGGCGACGCATAGTCGCCGCGCGGCGCCGGGCGGGGCAGCGCGCGGGAATCGTCGAGTGCGTGACGCGCGGTCGCCCGCGCCCAGGCGGCGGCGCGTTCCAGCACGCCGCGGATACCCTCCTCGGACGTATCGGCCGTGGCGGCGTAGCCGTAGCCGCCGTCGGCATAAACGGACGCCATGACGCCGCGGTCGGTCATGATCGACAACGGTTGGCGCACGTTCTTGCGCACGGCGAACGATTGACAGGTCTCCTCGACGAAGCGCAGCGACCAGAAGTCGGCGTCGAGTTCGAGCGCGGGCAGGCGGAGGTTCTCCATCGGAATCGGGCTCTTCGAGAATTGGGGTGAATCAGCGCAA
The DNA here is from genome assembly GCA_030854685.1 of Pseudomonadota bacterium. Classification (GTDB taxonomy): domain Bacteria; phylum Pseudomonadota; class Gammaproteobacteria; order Burkholderiales; family Casimicrobiaceae; genus VBCG01. The sequence continues at coordinate 1,411 of JALYSS010000282.1, forward strand.
GCGCGAGCGTGGTCTGCGGAACTACGGTCACGAGCGCGCGCTCATCGTCTTCGCTCGGGGCACCGAGAATCAAGCCAGGGCGGATCTTTGCGGCAAGGCCGAGGTCCACGAGCCAGACCTCCTCGGCGCGGGGCTCTCACCCGTGACCCTCGCGGCGATCGTAATCTTGAAAGACGAGATCGGCCGCACCGGTAAGGTCCTCGTCCGTCAGCGAGGCGTAAGGCTTTTATCCACGAGCCGACTCAGGACACGGCCAAGGCCTTCATGTTTTTCCTGCTCAGGAAACGCCTCGAAGGAATCGATGAATGGTTTTGCGGCGTTGGTCATACGCAAAATTATACCGGGGTACAGCACGACCTCAGCGACGATCCCTGCCTATCCGATGGAAGGGTTCGGCATCTGCCTCGGAAGAGCGAACCATCAACTTGCGGATATGGTCCGGCGTTTCGGCGAGCGCCCCAGAATCATTCGCCGTTCTGTTTGGGCGTGCAACGGTCGGATGAGACAGCGAAGCAGGCCCCCCTTTCTCCGCTAAGCGGATCGAGCTGCCTGTCTCCGCTTGTGGTACCATTCGGAAACGGATGTACAACCAAATGGTGCAACCATGAGCAAGGTAATGCGTAAACCAGCCGGAAAGAGCGCGTCGTCGATGGCGAGGCCCGGTGCTCGGACAGGCAAAAGAGTTACGACGACAACGAATTTTTCAGGAACAGCGCCTTCTGTGCCCGCTCGGCAGCGGCTAGTCTCGGCCGTCGGACTTTCGTCGCCAATCAAACTGACTCGCGAGGCGCCGCATCCAACATCTGCGTCCAGGTCTCGGACTCCGCTGACGTTCGTGCGGCTTGCCGCGTTGCGGCCGGAGGAGCGCGAACGGGCGGTCACCGCCGGTTTGTCGCCGGCGCTTCTGGACGAAGCAGCGGTTAAGCTGGGGATGTCGCAGCGCGCATTCCTGGCCGCGCTGAGGATAGCTCCAACGACAGTAGCTCGCTGCAAGACGACGGGAAGTGCGCTGTCGATCGACGATTCCGACCGTATCGCTCGGCTTGCAGAACTCTGGCATGGGGCAATGACGGTGTTCGAGCACGACGAAGGGGTTCGCGGTTGGCTTACCGGCCGCGTACCGGTGCTCGACGCGATACCCCTGCAACTGGTGCAGACAGCTCAAGGCTTTAACCGCGCCCGAACGGCCCTCATGCAACTCGCCTATGGGGTGTATGCGTGACGGTGTCGTTGCTGGTATATCGTATTGCGTCAGAGACACCTGAATTCACTGCGGACGATCTGTCCGGTGGCGGCGCGGCAAAGAGTGGCGGACGCTGGAACGCATCGGGATCACCGGTGGTTTACTGTGCAGCAAGCCGCGCTCTGGCTTACCTCGAAACGCTTGCACATCTGATACCGGGACTCGCGCCCGGCACCGAGCCTCCCGCTAATCGGTGTTTGATCGAGGTCGCCGTACCGATAGCGGTATGGAGCAAACGACACCATGCCCGCAAGGATCCGAAATTCCCCGGCGGTTGGAGCGTGCATCCAGCAGGAAAGGACAGTATCGAGTACGGGACCGCGTGGCTCACCGCGATGACCTCAGCACTGCTGGTCGTGCCTTCGGTCGTCGTGGCCGATGAGGACAATATCCTGATCAATCCTCTGCATTCCGATGCCAAGGAAATCACCGCCAGGAACACGGGCAAATGGCAGTTCGACCATCGTCTGTTTCCATCATGACGCCGGCTGCTCTGCATTCCGGAGTTCGCTTTCGAATGCGGTGAATACGTGCCGGTGCCAATTCTCCGAAAGGGCTTGGGAATGGGGAATTGGATACCCCCAGCTCACGACTCGGAGGCCGCAGGGCGCGATCATCGCCGATCCGCGTCACCCGCCGGCGAGGCGGGTGAGCGCTTCGCCCGTGACGCGGGCAATCCGCCAGTCGGGGAGGACTGTGGCGCCGAGCGATTCGTAGAACCGGATCGCGAGCTCGTTCCAGTCGAGGACCGCCCACTCGAAGCGGCCGCAGTTGCGCTCGCGCGCCAATCCCGCCAGCGAGACCAGCAGGCGGCGTCCGACGCCTGATCCCCGGTATTCGGGCCGGACGAAAAGATCTTCCAACCA